>JAFSHB010000139.1 GCA_017440525.1 Oscillospiraceae bacterium
CGGACCCTCGGCCGCCGTGTGCAGGCAGTTACGGGCGGATGTGGGCATCCGCCCCTACGAACGGTGTTCGACGGTGCATCGCAGGGCAGGGGCTTGCTCCTGCTGTGTGCAGGCAGTTTCGGGCCGACACGCGGGTCGGCCCCTACGAATATGACGGCGGTGCGTGGTCATTCGTGGGGGGCGTTACTTGCTCCTGCGCGCTTTCCATTCGTTGGGGGTCATGCCGTAGTGGTCGGTGAACATTTTATGGAAGTTGGAGGCGCTGCTGAAGCCGCACAGATCCGCGATCGTTTTGGCGCTTCGTCCCTCCTGCAGGAGGGTCTCGGCGTGGCGCATCCGCACTTCGGTCAGGTATGTCCGCACACTGCGTCCTGTCTGCGCCTTGAAGCGGCGGCTCAGCTCCCGCCGGTCCATGCCGAAGCGCTTTGACAGGGCTTCTATGGACAGGCGCTCCATATATCGGTCGTTGATGATCTGTGAGATCTGGGCGATGCGGTCATCCTCTGCCAGCAGAGGCTCCACCAGCTTTGCGTACAGGTCAAAGAGATCGGCTGCCAGCAGGTAGGCGATGGGCTCTGAGGCGTGCCTCAGATCGTAGGTGTGGGGGAAGGAGCCCTCCGGGATATCGAATACCGGGGGCAGGACGGAGAACCGATGCGCCAGCTTGCCGGTGAAGCTGACCCATGCATACTCCCAGGGGTCATCGTGGTCGGAGAGGTAATAGACATCCTGCTGCTGTCCCGGCAGGATGATGAAGCCCTGCCCTGCGCCGACACGGTAGTGCCTGTCCTTGAGGGTGAAGCTGCCGCATCCGCTGCGGATGTGGTGGATGATGACACCGTTGAAGGACTTGGGGCGGACGAAATTATCGGGATAATTGGTATGCTCTCCTACTTCGATGGGGTTCAGGTCGTCAAGACCCGGATCGAAGAGCAATTGGATCGGTGCGCGCATGCGGCACCTCCTTTTTTATGATATCGCGGTGCAGGCAGTTACGGGCCGACACGCGGGTCGGCCCCTACGAATATGACGGCGGTGCGTGGTCATTCGTGGGGGGGCGTTACTTGCTCCTGCGCGCTTTCCATTCGTTGGGGGTCATGCCGTAGTGGTCGGTGAACATCTTATGGAAGTTGGAGGTATCCTCGAAGCCGCACAGGGTGGCGGCTTCGGTGGCGCTGTGTCCCATGGAGAGGTAGCGGGCGGCGTGCTCGATGCGGATCTTCGTGAGATAGGCGCGGATCGAGATCCCGTAACGGGCCTTGAACTGCTGGCTCAGGTAACGCCGGTCCATATTGAAGCGCAGGGCGAAATTCTCTACGGTCAGCTTCTGCATATAGTTTTTTTCGATGTGCTCCACGATCAGCAGGAGCTGGTCACGCTCCTGCTGCCCGGGCTCCAATAGCTGGGCATAGAGGGTGAAGAGATCCCCTGCCAGCAGATAGCCCACGGCGCGGGGCGCATTTTGCAGACCGCAGATGTTTCGCAGGGAGCCCTTCGGGAGGGTGAACACGGGCGGCAGTCTGCAAAAGCTGTCTGCCAGCTTGCCGCGGAATGCGATCCAGACATAGTCGCAGGTCTCCTCCGGGGCCGATACGAAGGAAGCTGTCTCCCCCGGGTGGAGGACGAAGCCGCGGCCCGGGCCGACACGATGCTCCGTGCTCCGGCGATGGAGGGTGCCGTGTCCCTTTCGGACATGGAAGAGGATCGGGGCGTCAAGAGGGAGCTGCGGCAAAGGTACGCCCTCGCCTGCCATGATGGGGGAGAGGTCGTCCAGATCCAGAGAGAAGGTCAGTTGTGTCGGTGCCATGGAGCAGCTCCTTTCTGTATGGGACGGCGGACCGTCCTGCTTTCCGGGCATCCTGCGAAGGGACCTGGCGGTGCAGATCGCGCCGCCATGCCTTGATAACTTACATTTTACCATATTATTTTGACAAAAAGCAATAGTCAAAAATCAACGGACAATTTATAATAGAATCGTACAAATGCAACAATGCAGGAGGGTCTGATATGAAACAGAGAATCATGAGTTTCATCCTTGCGGCCGTGATGCTGCTGGGGCTCATCCCGGCAGGGATCGCCGCTGCGCCATGGGCAGAAGCGGCGGAAGCGAAGCCCGATTCGGTCGTCATCGACTTTAAGGGCTCCGTCAAGGCTGCGTCTCAGCAGGCGTTCTGGGCAGATCTGCAGGATTCTGTCGGCACTGTCGGCGCCAAGCTCACAACGAAGTTCGTTGGCGTCAAGGGCAGAGTGGCCATGACGGCAACACAGTCTGCCGCCTACGATTCTTTGCTGGACTACCTTTGGGAGAATCATGGCTGGACGATCGATGAATCGACCACCTATCTCAAGAGCGGCAGTGTCAACAAGGGCATCTGGCTCAATCCCAATGAGATGGGCGCCTCCTCCGACTGGGGCATCACCTATCTCTCCGGCGGCTTTGATACGGGAGATATCAAGGCCAACGGCTCCAGACTGAATCTGAAGGTCCATGTGCCGCAGGCCGGTTACTATGCCATCGATGTGACGGCCTACTATTCCTCCAATGCCGGCAATATGATGCAGCTGACCAACACGGCTGCTTCCGCCGTCGGCGGTGCCTATGCCGATGTGCTGGTCAACGGCACCTCCGTGCTGCCCGAGGGCATGGTCTCCTATCCCTTCTCCGGTCAGGCCGGAAGCCCCAAGGCGGAGTGGGCCAACACCACCCAGACCGATAAGCTGGGCTATGCCTTCTTCAACGAGGGCACCAACACCCTGACCATCAACACCACCGGCAACTATGTGAATCAGACGGCCTCTGCTGCCATGCGCCGCAACATCGGCCTAATGTCCATGGAGCTGAAGTATGTGGGCAGTGAGGTCTGCGAGTGCAGCGAGTTCTCCTATGTCCCCAAGGGAGACGGCACCCATACTGCCATCTGCACCAACTGCGGCGCAGAGACTGTGGAGGACTGTGACTTCTCCTATTCCCCCAATGGGGACAACACCCATGCGGCAGCCTGCATCCACTGCGAGACCGTCGTGGACAAGGACTGCACCGACAAGGACTCCGACCGCAAGTGCGATGACTGCGGCGGCAAGGTGGTCGCCAACGCGCTGAAGCTGAAGGTGACGGTGCCCGGTGTGGCGGAGCAGGTGGCAAGAGGCACTGTGCAGTGCTTTGAATACTCCGATGTGACTGCCGGCAGCGAGAGCATCTCGATCGAGGATGTCAGCCTCCGCTATGAGACGGATGTGGACGGCATCATCGAGATCGATCCCGAGACCCACACCTTCAAGACGCTGGAAAACGGCGATGTGACCGTGAGCATCTATGCGTCCTATGACGAATCTGAGATCGTCAAGACGGTGGCGCTGACCGTGGCCGATGTGGGCGAGGACTGCTTCCTCTACACCGATCCCACCTTCGAGGCCGACAATGCGTACCTCCATTGGCCCACCAACGGCAATGGCTTCAACATCGTGACCGTGGAGGACGATGGCTCCGGCAGCAACAAGGCTTTGAAGATCACCACCAACGCCAAGGCTGACTACGATACCAATAAGACTGATAACACCATCATCATGAAGGGCGGCCGTCTGGCAGAGGTCTGGCCCGGCCATATGTATGAGATGACTGCCAGAGTCAAGGTCGAAAGCTACAACAGAGCCCCCGATGCATCCGGCGATCTGGGTCTGGGCTTCCAAATGTTCGACTATAAGACCAACAATGTCATCACCGCCAACTACATCGGTCAGATCAACGGCAACAACGGCGGCATCCCCCTGGTCCCCGGCGATTGGACTGAGGTGCGCTTCGTGGTCAAGGCTCCCTTTACCGGGGAGGGCCCTGCCTATGTCACCCCCCGTATCGTCCTGCGCCCCGAATCTTCCGTGGACTATGCCGCTTCCGGCTGGGAAGCTACGGTCTGGTTCGATGACTTCTGCATCCGCGAGGTCGGTCTGGATGGCGTGGAGATGACGGTCAGCGGCAGTCTGAAGGATAAGACCGGTCAGTCCAAGGTCATCCTCAAGCCTGTGGCGACCTCCGGCGACTACATCAGCATCCCTGCGGCCTCCGTGGCGGATATGGTCAGCTTCTACAGCACCGATGATGAGACCATCAGGGTCGAAGCCGCTCCCACCCTCGATTCTGGCTTCCCCACAGCGCCCATCCGGCGTGTGGATACCAAGCGTGCCGCCGAGCTGGTGGCAAAGGTGGATATCTACGGCGTGGAGAAGGAAGGCTGTCTGGAAGTGCCTGTGGTGGATCCTGCCAGCATCAAGCTGGACACCATGACGGTCTCCATCCCCGGCGTGGAAAAGCAGGTGGCAAGAGAGACTGTCCAGCAGATCGTCTTTGACATCAAGGATGTGGACGGACAGCCGGTCCTGCCCGATGAGGTAGATATCACCTACGAGGCCGATGTGGAGGGCATCGTCTCCTTCAACGAGGAGGACAACACCTTCCATGCCCTGCAAAACGGCGATGTGACCGTGACGATCACCGTCTCCCTCAACGGCAGGAGCCTGACCGAGCGCATCGAGCTGACGGTGGCAGAGCTTGGTGAGGAGCGTTTCCTCTACACCGATCCCACCTTTGAAAGTGAGGGTCTGGAGGCTCACTGGGCGACTTATGCCAAGTATGGCGACGACCGCTTCAACATCACCACTGTCGAGGATGACGGCACCGGCAACCATGCTCTGAAGATCGCCGTCAACCCCAATGTTTCCATGGACGATGTGAGTAATCTGGCTTCCGTCGTCACCATGGCCAACGGCTACTTTGCGGAAGTCCTGCCCGGCCATATGTATGAGATGTCCTTCAAGGTCAAGACCGTAGGCTATGTGAAGCCTGCCGATGCCACCGCAGATCTTGGCTTTGACTGCCAGATGTTCGACTATGCCAAGCAGAACGCACAGGTCGGCGACAATCTGCTGCTGCAGATCAACGGCCTGAACAACGGTCTGCCTCTGGATATGACCGAGTGGACTGAGATCAAGTATGTGGTCAAGGCACCGCTCACCTCCGACGGCCCTGTGTATATGATGCCCCGTGTGGTCCTGCGGCCCTCCTCCGAGGCAGACTACGGCCTCAACGGCTGGGAGCTGCAAGTATGGTTCGACGACTTCTCCATCCGTGAGGTCGGCTTCGGTCATGTGGAGCTGGAAGTCGATGCCATGCCCAACAATACCTCGACGGTCGCCAATGTCTTTATCAAGTCCTTTACGACACAGGGCGATATCATCGATGTCATCGCGGACAAGGTCCCCGAGGCCGTCAGCTTCTACAGCACCAATGACGATGTGGTCACTGTGGTGACTGCCCCCGAACGGCTGGTCTATAATTCCGCGAACCGCGAATATCATCCCAAGGCTGGCTTCCGGCTGGTAGGCCTCAATGCGCCTGCCGAGCTGGTGGCGGAGGTCACCCTCTGCGGCGTGACCCGTGAGGCCCGGATGGATATGACACGGACCGATATGCCTGAGGAGCTGCGCGATATCGACTTCACGCTGGACGGCTTCAAGGCGCTGGTCCTGAAAAACGGCGAGACGGCAAAAGCCGCCATGACAGGCCGCACCACCCAGCTCAACGACCTGACGGAGGCACAGCTGAGAGAGGGCGCTGTCTACTTCACCTCTTCCAACACCGATGCGGCTGTGGTGGATCCCGTGAGCGGCGATGTCACCTGCGTGGGTGAGGGCGAGACTGAGATCTCGGCCTATGTGCTCCGTGACGGCGTGACGGCATCCGACTCCGTGATGCTGTCCGTCACCGATGATACGGACCTTGCCTCCATCGAGCTGTCCGCGGCGGTGGGCTATTTGGGCGTGAACAACACCGTGCAGCTGTCCGTGACAGGCCGCAAGGCCTCCGGCGGCGCAGCTGATATGGAAAAATACCCGATGGCATGGTCCGTGGATGATGAGACGGTGGCCTATGTCAGCGACAGCGGCAGAGTGACCGGTCTCAAGCCCGGCACTGTCACCGTCACTGCTGCGGTGGGCGTGGAAGGCCGTGCCGTCACCGCTGCCATCACTCTGGAGATCATCCCCAACGATCAGCTGGCAGGCTCTGATGTGATCTTGAACTTCACCAACGGCCATCTGATGAACATCCATGAATGCACCCTTGAACAGGACGGCGTGCAGATCAACCGCGAAGAGACCTACAACAACGGCGTGGATGCCAAGACCATCCACAAGTACGGCTTCGGCTTCAATGTCCCCGAGGGCGAGCAGCTGGCGATCGACTTCGTGGTCGCCCGTGACGGCTGGTACCGTGTGGAAGCAGGCGGCGGCCTGTTCTCCTCCGGCAACATCTCTTCCATCTTCGTGGATGAGCAGTATGCAGGCGATATCGACTTCTTCGCCGGCATCAGCGGTCAGCCCTATATGGCAAGCCTGATCGGTAATACGATCTATCTGGAGGCAGGTGTCCACACCTTCCATGTGGTGGCTGTGACCAAGGGCCTGCAGTTCCTTGGCAAGCTCATCCTCCGCGCCTCTGCCGATCCCAGCCCCATTTCTGTGGAGGTCTCCGTGCCCAAGAAGAGCATCCTCGTGGGCGAGACCATGGAGCTGGTCGTGACTGCCGCCGATGTGGCAGGTAAGACCTTCCACCTGAAGTATCAGGATGAGGAGACCGGCATCAGCAACTATTACATGGCAAGTACCGTGATGGATACCGTCACCGTCTCCGACGGCGCTGTGACCGGCGCAAAGGCAGGCTCTGCCATGGTGGATGTGACGGTCTCGGTCAACGGCGAACTGCAATATCACACCGTAGAGTTTGAAGTGGACGAAGGCACGATCGCCTCTGTGGATCTGACTGCGGAAAAGACCACCTTCGCACCCAACGGCGGCAATGCACAGCTGGAGGTCGTCTGCTATAACATCGCAGGCAAAAAGATCGAGATGCCTGCGGGCGTGACAGTCTCCTATGAGACCTCCGATCCCCAGATCGCCGCAGTCTCCGCCGACGGCACCGTGACGGCCGGCGGCAAGGAAGGCTCTGCCAGGATCTGCGCCACGGTCACCGAGGGCAGCCATGTGATGGAAGCCGCTCTGTGGATCACCGTCACCACCGGCAAGTCCGAGCCCACCCTCTATACCTATGAGGAGCGGGCCAACGCACAGGAGAACGCCATGAAGTACTCCTGGGCGTGGAGCACCAAGGAAGCGGCTGTCAAGCAGGCGGACTTCGTGATCGAGAATTTCGACAGCTACTATGGGCACCTTGACCGTGAAGGTCTGCCCCGTACCTCCGCCATGTATCATGAGGGCTACAACGGCCTGAAGGACTGCGACTACTGCGGCATGGCGATCGAGGAGATCTTCGGTGTCAACTGCTGGATCGTCGATCCCATCAACAAGCCCTGGAAGGTCACCTGTCCTTACTGCAGAAGTGACTTCCCCTCCAATGACTTCGAGGCCTACTACGAGTCCGGTCTGGACGACCGCGGCTACTTCGATGCTGAGCGCGCCGACAAGAGCCTGCTGGTCAACACCACCTTCCCCGATAAGCCCGCCGACTGGGGCGTGGATGACGGCTACGGCTGGCTGACCGGCGATAAGGACTCCGGCGGCAAGCCCGATCAGTACAACTACATCGCATACTACAACCATATGCGCTTCACCCCCAGAGGGAAGGCCACCAACGGCCTGCTGGACGGCATCCAGGCACTGGGCGAGGCCTATCTGTACACCGGCGAGGAGAGATACGGCACCTACGGCGCGATCCTGCTGACCCGTGTGGCCGAGATCTATCCTGAGTACTCTATGGAGAAGGTCAGCCCCAGCGGCACCTATGTCAACTCTGACGGCGGCAGCGGCCGCGGCAAGTTCGCCGGTGCGATCTGGGAGGCCACCATGGTCGGTCAGAAGCTGGCAAAGGCTTCCGATGCCCTGTGGCCTGCCATGAACCATGACGATGTGATCGAGTTCCTGCGGAGCGATGCCGGCTTCTACGATGTGGATCCCGAGGTCTTTACCCCTGAGTATCTGAGGGAGAAGGTGGACAACGGCATCCTGCTGGAGATCCGCGATGCGGTCCTCAGTACCGATGCAGCCGGTAACTTCGGTATGGAGCAGGGCGCTATGGCCATGGCTGCGGTGGCGCTGGACCGCCTGCCTGAGACCGAAGAGATGCTGGATTGGACCTTCCGCTACGGTCAGAGACTGTCCTCTCCTGCGCCCCATGCCACCGGCGGTAATGTCTATTATAATGTGGTCAACCTTGTTGACCGCAACGGCTTCGGCAACGAGGTCTCCTACACCTACAACCGCCAGTGGTACACCAACCTGATGGGCGTGGCCGATGCACTGGCAGGCTATACCCGTGTGGAGGGTGCCGACCTTTGGAAGTTCCCCAAGTTCGTGGAGATGCTCCGCGCCTTCGGCAGGATGATCCAGGGCGGTCATGCCATCGTCCAGTTCGGTGAGGCAGGCGGTGTCCAGAGCAATACCACCATCATCAACCTGGATGTGCAGAGCTACTTTGTCCCTGCCTTCCAGAACACAAACGATCCCTACATCGCCCAGATGATCTACGCCGGCAACGGCAACTCCGTGGACGGTCTCCACGCCGATATCTTCACCAAGGATCCCGAGAGCGGCCTCCGCGGCAAGATCCGGAACGCGATCAATGCCTATGGGGAGCTGGATATGGGCGCCAGCTCCCTGCTGGCAGGCTTCGGCGCGGCCAACCTGCGTAAGGGCCCTGCCAAGTTCCTCGGCGTGAACAAGAACGGTGATGAATACTTCAACACCGCCATGTACTTCGGCACGACCGATGCCAGCCATGCCCATCTGGAAGCCCTGTCCTTGAACATCTTTGCCTTCGGCCTGTCCATGACGGCAAACCTTGGCTATCCCACGGTGGTCTCTGCCAACAACTTTGAGTGTACCCAGTGGGTCAGGAACTCCATCTCCCACAACCTCGTGCTGGTGGACGATGAACAGCAGACCACCGCCACCTACGGCGGCTATCCTCTGCACTATGATGATGCAGGGATCGTCCAGCTGGCGGATGTGGATGCCTCCAACGCCTATCCCCAGACGGATATCTACCGCCGCACCGTGGTCACGGTGGAAGCACCCAACGGCGTGCCCTACAATGTGGACTTCTTCCGTGTGCTGGGCGGCTCCGAGCATGTGCTGTCCTTCCATGCCAACACCATGAAGGATCCCGCCACCGAGGGTCTGGACTTCCTCTATCAGCCTATGGGCTCCTATGCAGGTCCCGATGTGCCTTACGGTCCGCAGTACCACCATCCCACCTCCACCGACGGCTCCTACAATCAGGGCAACGGCTATAGCTGGCTGAAGGAGGTCTACCGTGATACCACGCCTGAGCGCAGCTTCACCGTGGACTGGGCGATCCAGGACTTCCACAGTCAGCTCAGCACCTCTGCCGGTATCCATATGAGACTGACCATGCTCTCTGAGGAGCCTATGGCCGAGGTGGCGCTGGCTGACGGCATCCCGCCCCAGAACGGCACCAACCCCGAAAAGCTCAAGTATATGCTGGTGCGCCGCAGCGGTGAGCCCGGTATGGACACCCTCTTCACCTCTGTGATCGAGACCTACCGCATCAACGATCAGATCGCCTCCTCCGAGCTGGTGGATGTGACCCTGCTGGAAGGCACGGAGGCTGTGACCGACCGCGCTGCCGCCATCAAGGTGACCATGCATGACGGCAGAGTGGACTATATCGTTTATGCGACCAATACTAAGTGCCTGTATGAGATCGATGGGAAGTTCCAGTTCATGGGCTTCGTGGGCGTCTGCTCCTACTACGGCGAGTCGCTGGTCTATGCCTACGGCAACGAGGCCGCCAAGGTCGCCCATCTGGTGGAGGATGCCGCACCTGTCATCACCGGCGAGGTCGTGAGCTTCACCGAGGGCCTGTCTCTGGACGGCTACACCATCACCATCTCCACGGAGCAGGCGGTCGATCCTTCCGACTTCGCAGGCCGCTGCATCTATGTGGAGAATGACGGTCAGCGCAACGCGGTCTACCAGATCGTGGGCGCGGAGGCGGACGGTCATACCGTCACCCTCGATATCGGTCATGAGACGCTGGTCCGCAGCTATATCGACGGCAATGACCTCGATGCAGGCTACCTCTACAACATCTCCGTGGGCGACAGCTTCCGGATCCCCCTGTCTGTGTCCTTCAACTTCAGCGACATCTTCGACCATACCACCGATACGGTGGTCAAGGTGGGCAATAAGATCGCGCTGACCACAGGCGTGGCAGGGAGCGGCGCGGTCTATGCGGCAGAGGGCCTCGCCACCGGCATGAAGTTCAATGCCGGGAACGGTCAGATCGACTGGACGCCCTCCCGTACCCAGACAGGCCGCTATCCCATCACCGTCAAGGCTATGGTGGACGGCGAAGTCATGGGCGAGATGGAATTCGTGATCTATGTGGTCTCCTACACCGGCTCTGCCTATGAGGCTTCCAAGTGTAACCACGCCAAGGCTGTGACCTTCGAAGTGGGCGGCATGATCGAGACCGTCTGCCCTGCCTGCGGCACGATCACAAAGACCGCCGTGGAGGACGAGCCCGAAGTGACCGAGAAGTTCTCCTTCGTTGGCTCCAACATGACGCTGGGCAACGAGCTGAAGCTGAACTTCATGGTGAACACTTCCGACTTGAAGGACGGCTATACCGCTCTCATCACCCACAAGGGCGAGACTGTGGAAGCGAGCTTCGCCAAGTACAACAACACCTACAGCTTCGTCTCCTGCTCCGTTGCCGCCAAGGAGATGGCAGATGCCATCGAAGTGGTGGTCGTGGATACAGACGGCAAGGAAGTCTCTGAGGTCTACACC
>JAFSHB010000140.1 GCA_017440525.1 Oscillospiraceae bacterium
GCTGTGAACAGCCTGCGCCGCTACGGTGTGGACACCTCTCTGATCGTCCGCGGCGGCGACCGTGTTGGTATCTACTATAACGAGAAGGGCGCTTCCCAGCGCGGCTCCGTCTGCATCTATGACCGTGCCAACTCCGCCATCCAGCTGGCCTCCCGCGAGGACTTCGATTGGGATAAGATCTTCGACGGCGCCGATTGGTTCCACTTCACCGGCATCACTCCCGCTCTGGGCGCCAATGTGGTCGAAATCTGCCTGGACGCATGCAAGGCTGCTAAGGCCCGAGGCATCAAGATCTCCTGCGACCTGAACTACCGCGGCAAGCTGTGGACCCGCGCCCAGGCCCGGGAAGCCATGACCAAGCTGGCCCAGTACATCGATGTCTGCATCTCCAACGAGGAGGATGCCAAGGATGTCTTCGGCATCGAGGCCGAGGCCACCGACATCTACGGCGGCACCATCAACCACGAGGGCTACAAGTCCGTTGCCAAGCAGCTGGCTGACACCTTCGGCTTTGAGAAGGTCGCCATCACCCTGCGCGAGAGCTACTCCGCCTCCCACAACGGCTGGTCCGCAATGCTCTATGACGGCGAGAACTACTGCTTCTCCAAGAAGTACGACCTGACCATCATCGACCGCGTTGGCGGCGGTGACTCCTTCGGCGGCGGTCTGATTTATGCTCTGCTCAGCGGCAAGGACACTCAGGCTGCGGTTGAGTTCGCGGTTGCGGCTTCCGCTCTGAAGCACACCATCGGCGGCGACTACAACATGGTCACCGTTGCTGAGGTCGAGAAGCTGGCCGGCGGCGACGGCAGCGGCCGTATCCAGAGATGATCTCCAAAGAATACCTCTGCCCGGTACCGGGCAGAGGTGACTTTCCATAATCAGGAGTTTTTGAGATGAAAGAATTTATGAGCAAGGATTTCCTCCTTGATACGCCCACCGCGCAGCACCTGTACCATGACTACGCCTCCAAAATGCCGCTTTGCGACTATCACTGCCACCTGAATCCTCAGGAGATCTACGAAGACCGCCGCTTCGACAACCTGGCCGAGGTCTGGCTGGGCGGCGAGAATCCCGACGGCAGCTTCGCCGGTGACCACTACAAGTGGCGCGTCATGCGCTCCAACGGCGTGGAAGAAAAGTATGTCACCGGTATGGTCGACCCCTTCGAGAAGTTCTGCAAGTTCGTTGAGGCGCTGGAGCTGGCCATTGGCAATCCCATGTACCACTGGTGCCATCTGGAACTGCAGATGTTCTTCGGGATCCACGAGCCCCTCACCACCGAGAGCGCGAAGCGCATCTGGGACCGCTGCAACGAGCTCCTGCGCAACGATCCCGATATGTCTGCCCGGGGCCTGATCCGCAAGGCCAATGTGGCCTTCATCGGCACCACGGACGACCCCATCGACGATCTGCGCTGGCACAAGAAGATCGCGGAAGACCCCACGATCGAAGTTGTCGTCGGGCCCTCCTACCGCCCCGACAAGGCCGTGAACATCCACAAGGACGGCTGGAAGGAATATATGGCGAAGCTGGCCGCCTCCGTCGGCAAGGAGAGCCTGCCCACCATGCAGGATGTGTTGGATGCGATGCTGGAGCGTCTGGAATACTTCCAGGCCAACGGCTGCAAAGCTGTCGACCACGGTCTGGACTACGTCCCCTTCCAGAACTACACAGTCGAAGAAGCAGATGCTGTTTACCAGAAGGCTCTCAGGGGCGAAAAGCTCTCCGTGGAGGAGATCGAGGGCTACCAGACTGTGATCCTGCTGTTTCTGGGCAAGCACTACCGCCGGATGGATATCGCCATGCAGCTGCACTACTCCTGCCTGCGCAACAACAATCAGCGGCTCTTCAAGCTCCAGGGCCCTGATACCGGTGTGGATGCCATCGCGCAGAACACCTGCGGCGGCAACATCTCTCAGCTGCTCAGCGCTCTGGAAGAGGACGGCGGATGCCCCAAGACCATCC
>JAFSHB010000141.1 GCA_017440525.1 Oscillospiraceae bacterium
GCATGGACTATGCAGAGCCCTGCTACAAGATGGCGATCTACGCCAAGGTCAAGGGCCAGGAAGATAAGATCGCAGGCGGCCTGACCAAGCTGAACGAAGAAGACTGCTCCTTCACCTACGGCACCGATGCAGAGACCAAGGAAATGACCATCTCCGGTGTTGGCGATATCCATCTGGGCGTTATCTGCTCCAAGCTGGCCAGCAAGTTCAAGGTCGAAGCTGAGCTGCGTCCTGCCAAGATCGCTTACCGCGAGACCATCAAGAAGAGAGTCGAGATCCACGGCCGTCATAAGAAGCAGTCCGGTGGCCATGGCCAGTTCGGTGATGTCCATATCCGCTTCGAGCCCCAGTCCGAGACCGAAGATATGATCTTCGCCGATGAGACTGTCGGCGGCTGCGTGCCCAAGAACTTCATCCCCTCCGTTGAAAAGGGCCTGCGCAACTGCATCGGCAAGGGCGTTCTGGCCGGTTATCCCATGGTGTTCCTGAAGGCTACCCAGTTCTTCGGTACCTACCATCCCGATGACTCCACCGATATGGCGTTCCAGACTGCTGCCGGTATCGCCTATAAGGAAGGTATCCCCACTGCCGGTCCCACTCTGCTGGAGCCCATCTATGAGCTGAAGGTCTATGTGCCCGATGCAAACATGGGCGACATCATCAGCGATCTGAATAAGCGCCGCGGCCGTGTCATGGGCATGAACCCCGATGGTGAAGGCCTGCAGGTCGTGGAAGCCGAAGTCCCGCTGGGCGAGATGTCCTCCTACGCCATCGACCTGCGTTCCATCACCCAGGGCAGAGGCTACTACACCATGAAGTTCGTCCGCTACGAGGAAGTTCCTCAGATCAACCAGGGCAAGATCATCGAAGACGCCAAGAACGCGGAAGAAGACTAATAGCAGACCATCAAGCGCCGCCTTTGGGCGGCGCTTTGTTTTGTATAAAAAAGAAAAGGGGATAAACGATGGGCTACAGCAGAAAAAATATTGAAACACATACGGAAGAGTGTTTATTTGGTGTGGATGGGTTATATAATGCAAAAATGGTGAATTACAAAGGAAAGACAGCAAAGAAAGATGGCGGCGAGTTCTATACGGAGATCGTTGCGAAAACGATCTTGGAGAATATCGAAGCGTTAGAGGGCATCGAGCCGGTCAAAAGGACAGAAGACTACTGGAGCAGTTCTCGTGATTGCAGCTCCTACAAGCCGGATGGTGTGCGAGGGGAAGAGATGACTGCCATGGAGCTGCGGATGCAAGGCAAGATCTCAGGCCTCGGAGAGATCATGGACTATCAGGTGCCGCTGAAAAATACGATAAATGATAAAGCGGGGAAAATCGATGTACTGTCCTTCGACAGTAACGGTGTGATGAGGATCTTGGAGCTGAAACGGAAGGGGAATCGGGAGGACACACTTCTTCGCTGTGTGTTGGAAGCCTATACCTACTTCAAGCGGGTGGAACAGGAGAAGCTTAGATCGGAGTATGCAGCCAAAGCGGGTGCGCCGTGCAGCTGTCTCAAGGCTTGCCCGATCTTCTTTGAAGATAGCCGACAGTATGATGAATATACAGAGCTGGATGCCAGACCGAATCTAAAAGCACTGATGAAAGCGTTGGAGATCGAACTGATCTTGCTGGAAGGTACATATCCCAATTATAGCGCAAAGATCTTGCCTTATTGAAACAGTGAAGGCAGTGTCCTGTTTTTGGGACACTGCCTTTGCTATGCTGAGGAAAAAGGGGGCGCGGATGCGCTTGAAGCAAGGACAGGGAGAAGCAGTATGAAAATTTGTATCCACCGCGGCACGGACTGCATCGGCGGCTGTGTCACACAGCTCGCCACGGAAACGACACGCATTTTGATCGACTTTGGGGAGCAGCTCCCGGAGGCTCCAAAAAAGCCGCTGACAGTAGATGCTCTGGATGAGATCGATGCGGTATTCTTTACCCACTACCATGGCGACCACATTGGGCTCTTGGAGGAATTGCCGCCGCATATCCCGGTGTATCTGGGCGAGACGGCATCGGAGATCTACCGCCATCATGCCGCAAGGCTGCACCTGCATGGAGCAGACCGCCTGCGGTCTTTGCGGGCCTTGGAGCCTGTGCAGGTGGGAGATATGACCATCCTGCCCATCCCTGCCGACCACTCCGCCTATGACGCTTTCATGTATCTGGTGACGGCAGGAGGAAAGTCCGTCCTGCATACGGGAGACTTCCGACTGCACGGTTTTCGGGGCAAAGCCACATGGAAGCTGCTGGCAAAGTATGCGCCGCAGGTGGATCTTCTGATCTGCGAGGGCACGAAGATCCAAGGGGCACGGGGACATTCTGAATGGGAAGTCCAACAGGACTTGAAGCAGGTGATCGCACAGCACAAGTATGTGTTCATCCTTTGCAGCTCCACCAATATCGACCGACTGGCATCGATCTATCATGTTGTGCCGCAGGGGCGGTATTTTCTGTGCGATGCCTATCAAAAGGATATCTTACAGTCTGTGGAAGCGCAGGCGTTCTCGCCGTGGTACCGCTTCCCCAAGGCGCTGACGCCGGGGGAGAACTTGAAGCTGCGGGAGCGGGGATTCGTTATGGCGGTACGGGCGAACCGCGACTTCGCCAAATGGATGGAACAGTTCCCGGACAGCGTCCTTGTCTATTCCATGTGGCCCGGCTATCTGGATGGCCGTGCGCCGACGATCGAAGCGTTCGTGCGGCATCATGCGGAAAGCGGTCGTATGATCCATCTCCATGCCAGCGGACACGCGCCGGGAGAGGATCTGCTCGAGCTGTGCAAAAGGGTCTCACCCAAGCTTGGTGTCTTGCCGATCCATACGCAATGGCCCCAAGCATTCCCCAATGGTATCTGCTTGAAAGACGGCGAGACTTTGACTATATAATAGTATCCTTGTTACGATGATACGCACTGCCGAATCTTAGTCGGCAGTGCATATCATTTTTATCGACTAGCACCCAGAGGAACGACTCGCCGCCAGGTGGGGGTACATAGGGGGAGGGCGGCTCGGATCGCGATGTACAGCGAGACGACACCTTGGCAGTTACGATCGCGAGATGATGGTCAGCTGTCCTGTTGCGGTACCCGAAATTCTTTACTTGCATTCGCTGCGTAGAATTTCGACCGCCGCCACTCGCTCAGCTCCCTTTATCCGCCACAGGCGGCGGTCGCATCGCTCCCCCCTATGTGCCTTTTCATCCAATACTTTTGGGCAAGCAAAAGTATTGGCCGCCGGAGGCTGACACGCCATAACTAACATCCATGGCTATCGGTCAACAGTTGTTTTGTCGTATACAACTGATCCCTTATAAAAATATAAAAAGGTGTACGGTTTTCTTATCTTATCAGCCAGTCCTGTGCGGTCTTGATAAAGGCCTCTGTGACCGGCGTACGGTCGCCCTTGGGGATGGCCAGGGCGATGGTGCGGCTGGCGGCAGGCTCCAGGGGCCTTGTCTCCAGATCCTGCTTCCGGCCTTGGATCAGGAGCTGCGGCACGATGGAGATGCCAAGCCCCTGCTCCACCATGGCGAGGATGGCGTAGTCATCCTTGGTGGTGTATTTGATATTGGGACGGACACCGGCCTTGTCCAAGGCACGGTGGATATCGTGGGAGGAGCTGTGCAGGAGACTGATGAAGGGATCGGTCGTCATGGCCTCGATGGGGATCTTCTCCATCCGGGAGAGGGGATGCCCCTTCGGTACGATCGCCACCAGAGGATCTTCGTGCAGAGCGATGGCATCTACGCCGTCGGGGGCGGGGAGGCTGACGAAGCCCAGGTCGATATCACCGTTTTTCAGCCACTGCTCCATGTCGTGATAGTCACCGTTGAGCATCTGCAGCTCTACTTTGGGGTGCAGTTCCTGAAAGGCGCAGATCATGCCGGGCAGCCAGTGGACAGCCACACTGGTAAAAGCACCAAGGCGCAATGTGCCGGCGTCGGCATTTCGGATCTCGGCGGCCAGCTCCTCCAGCTCCCTGTTTTGGGTCAGGATCGCCTGCATCTTTTCAAACAGCATAGCCCCTGCTTCCGTCAGCTCCACGCCCTTGCGGCTGCGGTGGAGCAGAGGGAAGCCGAAGCTCTCCTCCAGATCCTTCAGCACATGGCTGATCCGCGACTGGGTAGAGCCCAGCTCTTCGGCGGCGCGGGTCAGACTGCCCAGCTCTACCGTTTTGACCAATGCTTCATATTTTTTCATGCTCATGTCGTTCACCTTGTTCCATGCGGAAATTTCATAGAAACTTGCTCGTTTTGTACATAATAACGCATATCGTCCCGTTTGGCAACTGCTTTTTCTACGATAGCGCAATTGCAAAGACCGGAGAAATACTTTATAATACTAACATTATAAATCGCAAAATATTGCGACAGTAAGGAGAAAGAAAAAATGAATTGGGAAATGTTGATCTTTGTGCTGTATTTCCTCTTTATGGTGGGGATCGGCCTGTACTTCTTCTTCAAGTCCAAAAATGCCGGTGATAAGGATTACTTCCTCGGCGGCCGCCAGATGGGCGCGTGGGTCTCTGCCCTGTCCGCCGGTGCTTCCGATATGAGCGCGTGGGTGCTCATGGGCCTGCCTGCTTCCATCTTCGCAGCCGGCATGGGCCAGACCTGGATCGCCATCGGCCTGCTGATCGGCTATGCCCTCAGCTGGATCTTCCTGGCGCCCCGTCTGCGCCGCTTCTCCATCAAGGCCAAGGACTCCATCACCATCCCCCAGTATCTGACCAACCGCTTCCTCTCCAAGAGCAAGGCCCTGCAGATCCTGTGTGCGGTGATCTTCCTCGTGGCCTACACCATCTATGCCGCTTCCTCCATCAAGGCCTGCGGCACGCTGTTCAACACCGTTATGAACATCCCCGCTGAGAAAGCCATGTATGTCGCGGCCTTCATCATCATCAGCTACACCTTCCTGGGCGGCTTCTCCGCAGTCTGCTGGACCGACTTCTTCCAGGGCATGCTCATGCTGGCGGCTCTGCTGGTGGCTCCTATCTTCGCGCTGGCGCTGATCAACTCCGGCAATGTGACGGCACAGCCCCTGCCCGATGGCTTCTTCAACTTCGCTTCCTCCTGGAAGGATATCGTCTCCGGTCTCGGCTGGGGCCTCGGCTACTTCGGTATGCCTCACATCATCGTCCGCTTCATGTCCATCCGCTCTGAAAAGGAACTGAAGAAGTCCCGCGTGATCGGCATCGGCTGGACCCTCATCATCCTGTTCATGTCCGTGGCTGTGGCCACCGTTGGCCGTATGTTCCTCGGTGAGATCGAAGATACCTCCACCGTCTTTATCCAGATGGTCCGCAAGATCTTCCCTCCCATCCTGTCCGGTATCTGCCTGTCTGCTATTTTGGCAGCATCCATGTCCACCGCCGACTCCCAGCTGCTGGCCTCCGCTTCTGCCTTCGCCAGCGATGTGTATAAGCCTGTGATCCGCAAGAATGCCTCCGATAAGGAGATGCTCTGGGCCAGCCGTCTGATCGTGATCGCGATCGCGATCGTCGCTCTGCTCATCGCTTCCGACCCCAACTCCGGCACCATCATGGGTCTGGTCGAGAATGCTTGGGGCGTGTTCGGCGCCGCCTTCGGCCCCGCCATCATGCTGAGCCTGTTCTGGAAGCGCTTCAACTTTGCCGGTGCTGTGGCCGGTATCGCCGTGGGCGCTGTTGTGGATATCTGCTGGCTGGCATTCCTGTCCTCTGTGGGCATCTACGAGATCATCCCCGGCTTCATCGCCTCTCTGATCGCCGCCGTGGTCGTGGCAAAGCTGACCGCCGCACCCGGTGCGGAAGTGGAAGCCATGTTCGAAGAGGCTGCCAAGCCCGAAGCATAAAAACGCATATGAAAAAAGGAGCTGTGATCTTCACAGCTCCTTTTTTCATCGGGATCGTTCTGTTGAGAGAATTGTCGATTGCTGTTTGGGGCAGGATGTGATACAATACCCTTGTTTTTTGGAAAGGACGGATCTTATGGCTATTTTGAAACAGTTATGCTTCGTATTTGCCATCTGCCTTGTGGCAGAGGCGATCTCTTCGGTACTGCCCTTTACTTTGCCGGCCAGCGTGATCGGTATCATCTTGCTGTTGGTGCTTCTGGCGGTCAAGGCGGTCAAGCCCAAGGATCTGAAAGAGGTGTCCGACTTCCTGTTGGATAATATGGCACTGTTTTTCATCCCTGTGGTGTCTTCTATGATACAGTATAAGGATGTCCTCTTCGCCAATTTCTGGGCGATCGTGCTGATCTGCTTGCTGACGACGCCCTTGGTGTTCTTCGTCACCGGGCATGTGGTACAGCTGACGGTAAAGCTCCTGCGGAGAAAGGAGAAGAAGGATGTTTGAGACGATCGTAAATTCTCCCATGTTTGGCTTGAGCCTGTGTGTCGGCGTGTATCTTCTGTCAAAATGGATCCAACGCAAGACAAAGTGGGCCATCGCCAATCCTGTGCTGCTGGGGGCGGCGTTCGTGATCGCGGTGCTGTCGATCTTCAAGCTGGACTATGAGCAGTTCAACATCGGCGCTAAGGTCATCAACTGGATGCTGGGGCCTGTGACGGCTCTGCTGGCTCTTGGTATCTATAACCAGCGGAAGATCTTGAAGGAGTATTTCATCCCTGTGGTAGTGGGATGCCTAGCCGGTGCTGCTACCAGCATTTTCAGCATCCTCGGCCTGTGCCGCCTTTTTGAGGTGGACAAGGCTGTGGCGGCTGCCATGGTGCCCAAAAGCTGCACGACCCCCATCGCCATCGCCATCGCGGAGGCCCACGGCGGTGTTGCCGCGATCGCGGCGACCTGTGTGGCTGTGGCAGGCATAACAGGCGTTGTCTGTGCGCCCCTGTTTGCCAAGTGGTTCTCCATCAAAGATCCTGTTGCGCAGGGTCTGGCGACCGGAGCCTGCTCCCATGCCCTCGGCACGACAAAGGCCAGAGAGATGGGCGAGCTGCAGGGCGCTATGAGCTCCATCGCCATCGGCATCTGCGGTATGATCAGTGTGGTCATCAGTTTGTTTATCACAGTTTAAACGCTCGACAGCTCCCTCGGATGAGGGAGCTGTCGAGCGATAGCGAGACTGAGGGAGAGAATAAATGTTCAAATGTGGTCATTTTCTCTCCATCCGGATCTTGCCTGCGGCAAGACCCACCTCCCTCGTCAGAGGGAGGTGAAAGAGCCACGATGCGACGCATCGTGGCTCTTTTTCAAAAATCGTGGCGTGCACCACCATCGCTGCCCATGGATTCCAACAGACATACGATTTCTTCGATCTTATAGAAACACTCTTTATCATCAAGAGAATCATCATCAAGTATTTCTCGAATCTTCTTTAATGCCATGTAGCAGTGCATTTCTACAATAAAGTCGGCGTACACTTTCTTGATCTTATGATCGGTCAGATTAGAAAGAATCTGATCGTATAGTTCCATCATTATCACCTCATGCTTATTTTGACATAAATCCTGTCAAAAGTCAATGATAGGATCTATGTCAAATATAATGGTCTCGGTGATGTAGATGGCTGTTATATACAGAAGAATAAAAGACCTGAGAGAAGATAACGATTGGACACAGCAGAAAGTTGCGGATATGCTGCATATCAGCCGCAGTGCGTATTCTGCTTATGAAAACGGGGCAAATGCGGCGCCGATCGAGGTGCTGATCGCATTATCCGAGCTTCACAATACCAGTATTGACTATTTGTTGGAGCAGACAGATGATCCAAGACCATATGAGCGCAGTAAGAAAAAATAAAAGACACGATGCGACGCATCGTGTCTTTTTTGTTATTACTGGATGGCTTCTCTCAGCCACTCCAGCGTGCATTCCACCATGTGCTTGCCGGTCTCGACGCTGGCTTCCTTGGCGCTCTGGGCGAACCATTCGGTGTTGCGCTCACAGCGGCTCAGGTCTACCAGCTCGGGATAGGTGCCCATGAGCAGGGAGGTCTCCCACTTGCCGGCATGGTCGAAGCCGCCGCACTTGATCTGGGCCTCTGCACCGATCAGGGGGATGACCTTGATGTAGGAGAAGGGATCGTCCTCGGAGCCCATGTCCTCATAGTAGGTGGCGTAATTGTCACTGCCCCACCAGCCGACACCGAACTTCTTTTCCATGTATTCCATGGTGACCTTCTTGGCGGCCTTGTGGCAGGCGATGGTCATGGGCATGAGGCCCGCACCCTCAGTCTGATGGTGGGGGACGAGATAGATGTTCTTATGGCCTGCATCGATCATGGACTTGAGGATGCAGTAAAGGTAGTCTGCGTAGGCATCCTCATCCACATGGAAGTGGCTGGGCTTGGGCTCGCAGACGGCGTAGGATGCCACACCGTAGTAGATGGGGGGGCAGACCACGATCTCTTTTTCCTTTTCCAGCTCACGCAGGCAGCCGGTGACGACCAGCGTATCGGTGCCGCAGGAGGCATGACGGGCGTGATATTCCAGCGTGCCGATGGGGATGATAAAGGGGACTTTACGGTCTACGGCATCCTGGATCTCATCATAGAACATTTCCAATAACTGCATTGTAGTTTCTCCTTTTTCTGGTTTTGAATCGCGAGGCCGGGCTCGGCCTCGCGATCGTAGGACTTATCGATCAGGCTACCTTCTGGGTAGTCTTTTTGGGAGCTTTGAGCTTCTTGGGGCCGTTGTCCGTCATCTTGGTGCTGGCGATCAGCACGATGATCAGCAGGCCGCCCCAGATGAGGGAGCCATAGTAGGTGTTCATGCTGGGGAACAGGTTGACACCGGTGGCGATGCACTGGATGGTGAGGATCGCCAGCAGCACATCGCGGATCTTGCCCATGCCGCCATCGGGGAGGACACCGGCCAGAACAAGGATCAGGATGCAGCGCATGGTGTAGGAGATGCCGTAGTCAGCCTTGGCAGAACCCATGGTGGAGACCATGATCAGGGTGCCGACGCAGGAGAACACAGCACTGAGGATGTAGGAGGTCATCAGCATGCCATGGACATTGATGGCGGAGAACTGGGCGGCCTTCTTATTGGTGCCCAGCATATAGAGCTTCTCACCGAACACGGTGTATTTCAGCAGGAACGCCGCTACAAGGAACAGCACGATGAAGATCAGCAGAGGCACAGGCAGGAAGCCGAACAGAGCCTTGTGGCCGATCTCGGTGTACAGAGAAGGCAGACCGGGGAGGGCGTAGCCCTTGGTCAGTGCGGTGGAGAAGCCCTGCCATACCAGCTGCATGGCGATGGTCGCCATAACAGGGGGGATGTTCAGACGGCTGACCAGCAGAGAGTTGATGATACCGCCGACCACAGCGATCGCCAGCGCGATGCCGATGGCAGTCAGGATGATGCCGCCGATCTGGGAGTTGGCCATGCCCTCTTCCACATTGGCGATCATATATTTGACAGCAATGATGGAGGAGAAGTTGCCCAGCATCACGAAGGACATATCCATATGACCGGAGATGAAGGCGAACATCAGACCAAGGGTCATACAGCCGTACTCAGGGAACTGGAACATCATGCCCTGCCACAGAGAGCCCTGCCAGAAGAGCTTGCCCTTGGTGGCGGAGAAGAAGGCGAGGACCAGGACCAGCAGGCCGATCAGCATGGTGGTATAGCGGTTATTTCTTGCAAATTCTTTCAGTTTCATAGCAGCTATCCCTCCCTCTTAGTTCTTGCGGCGCATGGCCTGCAGCGCAGAGACCGTGACGCCGATGAGGATGACGAGACCGTTGAAGAAGTCCTGCCAGTAGGTGTCGATGCCCATGAGCAGCATGGAGTTGGACACCACGGTGATGATGCCCACGGCGCACATGGTGCCGAACACGGAGCCTTCACCGCCGAAGATGGAGGCACCGCCAAGGATGACAGCGGGGATGATGGTCATCTCTTTGTTGACCAGAGCCTTGGGGATGGACTGGCTGGC
Source organism: Oscillospiraceae bacterium (assembly GCA_017440525.1). GTDB lineage: Bacteria > Bacillota > Clostridia > Oscillospirales > Oscillospiraceae > Avoscillospira. Next base: position 9,902 of record JAFSHB010000141.1, read on the forward strand.
CATGCAGACACGGAGCATGCCGGTGAAGCCGGCCACAGCACCCACCACGGAGTACAGCAGGAACTTGGTGCGCTTGACATTGTAGCCTGCGCGCTCAGCGGAGACTTCGTTGCCGCCGATGGCGTACAGGGCGCGGCCGAACATGGTGCGGTTGAGCACGAAGGAGGTGATGATCACCAGAATGATCAGGAAGATGATCATGGAGGTCAGCGGCACAGTGACCTGACGGCCGCCTACCAGTGTATCCGTGACTTTCAGCAGGGTGGAGGAACCGAAGTCCTTCAGACCCTGCGGCAGGGTGGAGGTGATCTCCTTGAGCTGCAAAAGACCCATGGAAAGACCGGTGAAGAAGGTCTGCGTGCCCAAGGTGACGATCATGGTGTTGAGCTTGAAGTTGGAGATGATCCAGCCGTTGAACATACCGAGGCACCAGCCAAAGACCACAGCCAGCGCGAAAGCGGCCAGCGGAGAGGTCTGGCACCAGCCGTTGTTCAGGCAGATGGTGGTAGCCAGAGAATAGCTCAGCGCGGACACGGCGGGGAAGGACAGGTCGAAGCCGCCCGAGATCATGACCACGAGGGAACACAGGGCGAACATGCCGTCCACGACCATGGCGCGGAGGATGGTGAAGGAAGAGTTGGGGCGGATCAGAGCGCCGTCGGAGATCACACCGACGACCGCGATCAGCAGGAGCAGGACAAGGAAGATATAGAACTCTGTCCTGCGTGTCATGCGTTTGATAGCAGCTTTGTTCATGGTAGCCTCCTTAACGAATGATTTCCAGGATGTTATCTTCGGTGATGGCGTCGCCGGTCATCTCACCGACGATAGAGCCTTCCTTCATGACGATAACACGGCTGCAGTTGACGACCACTTCGGCCAGATCGTCGGAGATGATCATAACGGCCAGACCTTCATTGGCCAGCTCGTGGACCAGAGCGTGGATATCCTGCTTGGCACCGACATCGACGCCCACGGTGGGACCGTTGAGGATCAGCACATCCAAGTCGTTGGACAGCCACTTGGACAGGACGATCTTCTGCTGGTTGCCGCCGGACAGGGTGGAGGCGAACTTTCTGGGATCGTCGGTCGCGATAGAGAACTTATCGACCCAGATGGCGGCTTCCTTGGCGATGCTGCTCTTCTTCAGAAGGCCGAGGCCGGAAGACAGACGCTTGAGGGAAGCCAGTGCGATATTGTCTGCGATGGGCTGCTGCAGGCAAAGACCCTCTGTCAGACGGTCTTCGGGCACATAGCCGATACGCAGCTTCTGCGCGGCGATGGGGCTGGGGATCTTAACAGACTTGCCATTCAGGATGATCTCACCGCCGGAGGGCTTGGCAAGACCAAACAGGGCCAGTGCCAGCTCCGTACGGCCGGAGCCCAAAAGACCCGTGATGCCCAGGATCTCGCCCTTGCGGAGCTCGAAGCTGACATCATGGAGCTTGCCCTTCATCTCCATGTTCTTGACCTGCAGGACAGGCTCTTCGGAGATGTTGGTGGGGATGAAGTGATCGTCCTCCAGCTCACGGCCTGTCAGATAGTAGATGAAATCCTTTTTGGTCAGGTCGGCGGTCTTGCCGGAATAGACATTCTTGCCGTTTCGCATGATGCACACATCGTCGGAGATCTCAAAGATCTCTTCGGTCTTGTGGCTGATGAACATGATGGCGATGCCGCTGTCGCGAAGCTGACGAACGGTGGTGAACAGCGCATCGACTTCTTTCTTGGTCAGCGCGGTGGTGGGCTCATCCATGATGATCAGCTTGGCATTGAACAGCAGGGCGCGGCAGATGGCGACCAGCTGCTTGTCAGCGATGCTCAGCTCGCCCATCTTGGCGTCGAGGTCGATCTGGCAGCCGATCTTGGAGAGGGCCTCCTTGGCGGTGGCATCCCAACGCTTGCGGTTGACCAGCTTGACGCCTGCCGTGATCTCGGAGTTGATCGCCAGATTCTCGCGGACGGTCAGGTTGGGGAAGATGGACAGGTCCTGATAGATGACCTGGATGCCGAGGCGGGTCGCTTCGGCGGGGGTGATCTTGGTGATCTCCTTGCCCTCGAAGGTCACAGTACCGGCATCTCTGGTATAGACACCGGAGATGATCTTGACCAGCGTAGATTTGCCGCAGCCGTTCTCACCGGCCAGGCACATGACTTTGCCGGGGCGGACAGCAAAGTTCACATCATCCAGTGCGTGGACACCGGAAAAGGATTTGTGGATCCCAGACATTTGAAGCAGATATTCTTCAGACATGGCAAACTCCTTCTTCTCTTAGTGGGATAGGGGATATGCGGTGCTAGGTCTATGGCAAGGCGGTGTTCCTGCCGCCTCCTTTTATCCAAGATAGCTCTTGAACAAAAGGAGAAAGCAGAATAATGCATAATGCAGAATGCAGAATGTCTGTTCGGCGGAGGTGTGAACTCATCGTTAAGGGGGCTGGGAAGCAAGCTTCCCAGGGCGGCAAGCCGCCTGCGGTTTTCTGCGAAAACCTGTTTTATTGAACGCGCAGGAGGTCTTACCTCCCGCGCACAGAAGGTGAATTGCCCGAAGGGCAAGAGAGGCTGGCCTGGGCCACCCACCGCGGCTCAGAAGATCGAAAGCGGGTCTGTTCGGCGGAGGTGTGAACTCATCGTTAAGGGGGCTGGGAAGCAAGCTTCCCAGCCCCCTTGTATCTCACTTATTCAGTTTCTGACAGGTCCAGAAATTAGAAGGTGAAGTTGTCAACATTCTCGGCGGTGATAGCCAGGGAGCCGTCGCCGACGACCAGAGTGCCGGTGATCTCGACAGCCTCGTAGCCCTCAACACCCAGATCCATGCCGGAAGCGGGCTCTTCGCCATTGTACATAGCGATGGCCAGGTTCAGCATAGCCTGTGCGGAGACAGCGGGATCCCACAGACCGACAGCCTGCAGAACGCCGGACTTCAGATAGTCGCGGGTCTCGGAAGGCATAGCAACGGAGATCGCGAAGACTTCACCGGTCAGGCCCATCTCTTCGATCGCACGGGCAGCGCCGGGAGCGTCGAAGGAGGAGGTGCCCAGAATGCCCTTCAGGTTGGGGTACTTCTGCAGCATTTCCTTGGTCAGCTGGTAAGCGATCTCAGCGTCGGACTCGGAGGAGACGCGCTCGTCAGCGACCAGAGTCATGTTGGGATAAGCCTCGGCAGCGCGTGCAACACCTGCGTCAGCCCAGTTGTTGTGGGACTCCATGGTCATGGAGCCGACCATGGTGATGTACTCGCCTTCTTCGCCCATCATGCGAGCCAGCTCATCCATCAGGAAGCCGCCCAGACCGGCATCGTTGAAAGCTTCAACATCGTAGTCAACATTGGTCATGGTAGCAGCCTCGGTGGAGATGACGATGATGCCCTTCTCACGAGCCTGCTTGCAGATAGCTTCACAAGCAGCGGGGTCGTTGGGGGAGAAGCACAGGACGTCAACACCCTGGTTAAC
>JAFSHB010000142.1 GCA_017440525.1 Oscillospiraceae bacterium
ATTTTTTGCTCTCCGCCACGGCCAGTTCGTCACAGCGGTTGTTTTTCTCATTCTCCGCGTGGCCCTTGACCCAGTGCAGATGGACATCGTGGATATCCAGTAGGGCAAGGATCTCTTCCCAAAGATCCACATTGAGAGCAGGCTTTTTGTCGGACTTGATCCAGCCCTTTTTCTTCCAGCCGTAGACCCAGCCCTTATCCACAGCGTCGATGAAATATTTGCTGTCGGAGTACAGCTCCACACGGCAGGGCTCTTTCAGGGCGCTGAGAGCTTCGATCACCGCCGTCAGCTCCATGCGGTTGTTGGTGGTGTCGGGCTCTCCGCCGGAGAGCTCCTTTTCGGTACTGTCGTACTGTAAGATCGCGCCCCAGCCGCCGGGCCCGGGATTGCCGGAGCAGGCCCCATCGGTGTAGATGTTGACTGTTTTCATGGATGTTTCCTCATTCATATGAAACTTTGCGGCCAGCAAGATGGCTTCGCAGACATCTTTGAACCGGGAAAGGATCTCGCTGTTGGTAAAATGCAAAACACGAATATCATGCTGAGATAAGTAGGTTTCTCTTATTTTATCGTGTGCGACTGTCTCTGTATGGCTCTGACCATCGACCTCGATGGCAAGACTGTAAGCGGCACAGAAAAAATCAACGATATATGGACCGATGATCTTTTGCCGGGTAAATTGGGGAGATAGCCCTTTTAGAAAACAGAACCAAAGCTTTCGCTCCGGTCCTGTCATATTTTTTCGAAGATCTCGCGCTTGTTCCTGCAGGGTCTGACCATAGTGGCGGAAGTAGTTTTCTTTCATGGTACGCTCCCTCTCAGGGCAGATTCTTGTGCCCCCTGTTAGGGGGCTGTCATGGCAAAGCCATGACTGGGGGTTTGCGGATGATATCATTGCAGCGAGATACGAAGCAATGATGAGATCGATAAAACCCCCTGCTTCACTGCGCTCAGCACCCCCCTAAAAGGGGGGACGAGAGATCTTATTTATGATAAAGCTTCTGGCTCTCGTAGGCGGCGTCGTAGGTCACATGGGCGCCCAGCTTCTTGAACACATTTTCATCCACCTGCGACAGGATGACCGTGGAATGGACCTCCGCACCGCGGAGCTTTTCCAACTGCTCCATGGCAAGGTCTGCCCGCTTATCGGTGACGGCGCAGATGGACAGGGCCACCAGCATCTCATCGGTGTGCAGTCTGGGATTGCGGTTGCCCAGATGCTCCACCTTCAGATGGGTGATGGGCTCCAGGACCGTGGGAGAGATCAGCTTGGCATCATCATCGATATCCGCCAGATACTTGAGCGCATTGAGCATGGCGGCGCAGCTGGCGCCCATGAGCTCGGAGGTCTTGCCGGTGATGATCTTGCCGTCGGACAGCTCGATCGCCATGGCAGGCTCGCCGGTCTGTACTGCCACCTTTCTGGCGGCGGGGACGGTCTTTCTGTCCTCCACGCTCAGATCCTGAGACTGCATCAGCATCTCCAGCTTGTGGAGCTGTACAGCGGAGCTGTCGCCCTTTCTCACAAGGCAGGCCGTCTCAAAATAGCGGCGGATGATCTCCTGCCGGGAGGCTTCACAGCAGACCTCGTCATCGATGATGGCATTGCCTGCCATATTGACGCCCATATCCGTGGGGCTCTTGTAGGGACATTCGCCGTAGATCTTGCGGAACATGGCCTCCAGCACAGGGAAGATCTCCACATCCCGGTTGTAGTTCACGGTGGTCTCGCCGTAGGCTTCCAGATGGAAGGGGTCGATCATATTCACATCGTCAAGATCCACGGTGGCGGCTTCATAGGCAAGATTCACGGGGTGCTTCAGGGGCAGGTTCCAAACAGGGAAGGTCTCATATTTGGCATAGCCGGAGCGGATGCCGCGGCCGTGCTCATGATAGAGCTGGCTGAGGCATGTGGCCATCTTGCCGCTGCCGGGACCGGGCGCCGTGACCACGACGATGGGCCGGGTGGTCTCGATATAATCATTTTTGCCAAAGCCCTCATCAGAGACGATGAAGGGGATGTTGGAGGGATAATCGGCAATGGGATAGTGGCGGTAGACCTGCACGCCAAGCGCCTCCAGCTTCCGCTGGAACTGCTCTGCGGTCTTTTGGCCGGTGAACTTGGTGAGGACCACACTTCCCACATACAGGCCATATTCGCGGAAGGTGTCGATCAGGCGCATGACATCCACATCGTAGGTGATGCCAAGATCCCCGCGGCGCTTGTTCTTTTCGATATCGTCGGCAGAGATCGCGATCACCAGCTCCGCCTGATCCTTCAATTGCAGGAGCATCCGCATCTTGCTGTCGGGACGGAAGCCGGGCAGGACGCGGGAGGCGTGATGATCGTCGAAGAGCTTGCCGCCAAACTCCATATAGAGCTTGCCGCCGAACTGCTCCACGCGCTGAAGGATCTTCTCTGTCTGCAGGCGCAGGTATTTATCATTGTCAAAGCCAAGTTTCTTCATAAGAATAGCCCTCTTTGTCCAAATTATATTCCATCATAAATGATACTATTTTTGCGGGAAAATTGCAACTGTCAATTATCCGTTGCAATTATCAAGATTTTGGGATATAATCATCATGAATAACTATCTGTAGGGGTGTACCATGGCAAAACAACAGACTTACGGCAACGAGAGCATCTCGTCCCTGAAAGGCGCGGACAGAGTCCGAAAGCGCCCTGCCGTCATCTTTGGCTCTGACGGTCTGGAAGGCTGTCAGCATGCTGTATTCGAGATCTTATCCAACTCTATCGACGAGGCCAGAGAGGGCCACGGCGATACGATTCTCGTGACACGGTATCTGGATCATTCGATCGAGGTGGAGGACTTTGGCCGCGGCTGTCCTGTGGATTGGAATGCCGCCGAGGGCCGCTACAACTGGGAGCTGGTCTTTTGCGAGCTCTATGCAGGCGGTAAATATAAGAACAATGACGGCGGCGATTACGAGATGTCTCTGGGCCTGAACGGTCTGGGCGCCTGCGCCACCCAATATACCTCCAAGTATTTTGACGCGGTGATCCGCCGGGACGGCTTCAAGTATTCGCTCCACTTTGAGCGCGGCGAGATCGTGGGCGAGATGAAAAAAGAGCCTGTGGACCGCAAAAAGACCGGCTCCTGCTTCCGGTGGCTGCCGGATCTGGAGGTGTTCACCGATATCAACATCGACAAAGAATATTTTGCCGATATCATGAAGCGGCAGGCCGTGGTCAATAAGGGCATCACCTTCCGCTTCCGCAATGAGACCGCCCCGGGCAGATTTGAGACAGAGGACTATCTCTACGAGCAGGGCATCTTGGACTATGTGACCGAGCTGACAGACACGGCGGCTATGACCATGCCCCAGTTCTGGGAGACCGAGCGCAAGGGCCGCGACCGTGAGGACAAGCCGGAGTATAAGGTGCGGATCTCCGCCGCGCTCTGCTTCTCCAATCAGGTCAACCGCATCGAGTATTACCACAACTCCTCCTGGCTCGAGCATGGCGGCGCACCGGAAAAGGCGGCAAAGACCGCCTTCGTCTACGCGATCGATGCCTACCTCAAGGAGAACAATAAGTACACGAAGAGTGAGAACAAGATCACCTTCCAGGATGTGCAGGACTGCCTGGTGCTGGTGTCGTCCTCCTTCTCGACGGCGGGGCTGACCTCCTACGAGAATCAGACAAAAAAATCGATCACCAACAAATTCGTCCAGGAGGCCATGACGGAGTTCTTCCGCTCCCGACTGCAGGTCTACTTCATCGAAAACCAGGCCGAGGCCGACCGTATCGCCGATCAGGTACTGCTGAACAAGCGCAGCCGGGAAACGGCAGAGAAGACCCGTCTGAATATCAAGAAAAAGCTC
>JAFSHB010000143.1 GCA_017440525.1 Oscillospiraceae bacterium
CACCACCGCGACTGTGACCGTCACCGAGCCTGAGACTGTGGAGAAGTTTGAAGCAGTCGCAGACCTGAGCTTTGAACACACCGTGGAAGGCGGCACGATCGAAAAAACTGTGGGCGATCTGTTCACCGCGATCGAAGGCATCGAGATCGATGCTGAGAATGTGACCGTCACCTATGAAGCTGACGGCGTGACCGTGGCGCTCACCGAAGCCGCTGACTGGGCACAGAGCACTGTGACCTTCTCCGGCGTTGGTACTGCCACATTCACCATCACTGATAACGATTTCTGCATCCCCACCACTGCCACCGTGACGATCACGGAGCCCGAATCCGTGGAGAAGTTCGAAGCCGCTTCCGAACTGGCATTTGAGCACACCGTGGAGAACGGCACGATCGAAAAGACCGTGGGCGACCTGTTCACCGCTGTGGACGGTGTTGAGATCGATACCGGGAATGTGACCGTCACCTATGAAGCCGACGGCGTGACCGTGGAACTCACCGAGAATGCCGAAGACTGGACGCAGAGCGCCCTGACCTTCTCCGGTGTTGGTACTGCCACCTTCACCATCACCGATAACGATTTCTGCATCCCCACCACCGCGACTGTGACCGTCACCGAGCCTGAGACTGTGGAGAAGTTTGAAGCAGTTGCAGACCTGAGCTTTGAGCACACCGTGGAAGGCGGCACGATCGAAAAGACCGTGGGCGATCTGTTCACCGCGATCGAAGGCATCGAGATCGATGCTGAGAATGTGACCGTCAGCTATGAAGCCGACGGCGTGACCGTGGAACTCACCGAAGCCGCTGACTGGGCACAGAGCACTGTGACCTTCTCCGGCGTTGGTACTGCCACCTTCACCATCACTGATAACGATTTCTGCATCCCCACCACCGCGACTGTGACCGTCATCGAGCCTGAGACTGTGGAGAAGTTTGAAGCAGTCGCAGACCTGAGCTTTGAGCACACCGTGGAAGGCGGCACGATCGAAAAGACTGTGGGCGATCTGTTCACCGCGATCGAAGGCATCGAGATCGATGCTGAGAATGTGACCGTCACCTATGAAGCTGACGGCGTGACCGTGGAACTCACCGAGAATGCCGAAGACTGGACGCAGAGCGCCCTGACCTTCACCGGTGTGGGTACTGTTACCTTTACCATTACCGACGGCAGCTTCTGCATCCCCACTACTGCTACCGTGACGATCACGGAGCCTGTTGAGATGGAAAAGTTCGGTCTCGTATTCAAGAACACCGACAACTATCTCTACCGTGTGGGCAACAAGAACGCTGTCAGCGTCGCGAACCTTTTTGAGGCGGTCGGCGATGCCCAGATCGGCAATGTGGATGTCACCGTGGAAGCCCTGAACGGTGCAGTCGTCTCCGGCACCTACACGCCCGGCACTTCCGGCTGGAACAGCGGCACGATCAAGTTCTCCGGCACCGGCCCTGTGGTTGTGACCATCGATGACGATGCCCATGCGGCCGCAAAGACTCTGAAGCTGGAGGTCGTTGACGCGACCAACTCCGCTTCCGCCTCCTCCGTGACCAACGCGACCTCCGGCAATGTGGTCCTGCTGTGCGACACAGCCGGCGGCTTCAGCGTTTCCGGCGGCTACACCCTCTACGGCAACGGCTTTACCGTTACGCTGCCCACCTCCTATCAGAGCAAGTACTCCGCCGGTTTCGTGGGCTGGGTCAATCTGTCCGGCGGCAATCTGGACAATGTCAGGATCGAAGGCCCTGTGTATCCCGAGACCTATATCTATCGCTCTCAGGCCGAAGACAGCGCTGACAGCACCAAGGCCAACTACTTCTATAACGCTGTCATTATCAACTCCGGCAACTGTACCATCTCCAACTCCTACATCTCCGGCTGCCGTTCTGCAGTCTATGTCAAGGCCGGCAACAATGTAGTTATTGAAAACACCACCATCTCCGGCGGCGCCTTTGCCAACCTTGAGCTCCAGAGCGCGACCAGCGTGACCCTCAGAGATCTGACGACGATCCAGTATGAGCAGACCGACTCCTACGGCAGCGGCAACACCATGATCGGTGTCGGTGTCATGGTCTGGTCCGGCATCCCTGAGATCTTCATCGAAGGCGAGCTGTATCAGTACAACTGGGTGAATAAGGCGCAGTGGGACTCCATCGTGCCCCCTGTCTACCAGAGCTCCTTCCCCGCGTTCTTCACATCTTCTGTCTTCTCCAAGTTCCAGCACCAGCGCGATGGTGTCACCTATGTGGATATGGCTTTCATCTTCGCCTGCAACTGGGATACCGAAAGGATCCATGACGGACATACCAACAGCATCAGCTATGGTTTCTCCGATACTGTCAGCCTCGGCGATCTCGATGGGGGCGTCCTGTCTGTCGCCAATGCCGGCGAGCTCACCGATGCGCTGTTCCTCGCACCGACTGGCTACACCGCTCCGGGACATGCGCCCGTCGCGCCTGTGTTCACCTTCGTGAACAACGATGAGGAAGCAGACGATCCCGACAGCGCCGCAGATCCCTACTGTGTGTATGCCGACGGCACTCTGAAGATCGGTATCACCGGCAGCAGCCGCACGCTGGACCTTTCCGGTGTCAGCGTCCTGAAGAATGGTGTTGCCATGGACTATACTGCTTATCTCAACGGTATCGAGGTCACAGGCAGCTCCGTCACCGTCAGCGCGGCAGACGGAACGAGCCAGCTGCTGACCTTCAAGGCTGTCAGCGATGATGCGGGCTATGACAAGGACGGCAATGCAGTCTCCGGTACGGTCGCATACACATGGACCGTTCCCGTGGAAGTCGCGACCCTGTCTTTCCCTGCGCCTGTCTGGAACATGAGCACCTACACCTTCGGAACGACGGCTCCCACCAAGTGCTACTATGTCTACTATAAGACCAGCACGGGCTACGCAGAGGTCGTGCCCATCTTCGAGGGGATCAAGGTCAACTACTACAACAAGAACGGCGAGCTGGTCAATTTGGATCTGTCCGGCACAACAGTCAGCAAGACGGATGCCAATGCCCTCGGTACTGCCTATGTCTATACGCTGGATGATGGCTCGACGCTGACGATCAAGTACAGCTCCGGCTACAAGAGCGGTGTCACCGCATACTACTTCACCCAGTATGACGGCAAGCAGTATGTCTACCCCAGCGATCCCTCCGCCAACGGCAATGTCCGTCCCGGCGTTTCTGACTACGACTTCAATGTGAAGTTCACCTACACCTTCACCGATCCCAACGGTCAGAAGACGGACACTATCACCGTCAACTGGTACAATGCAAAATCGACCAACAGCAGCAATGTCTCCACGATCAAGTGGGGCACGCTGGATAAGACCAACGGCAAGGACGGCTCGGACTGCATCACCGGCGATACCCTGATCACCCTGGCTGACGGCACTGTGAAGCGCGCCGATGCCATGACCGGCACCGAGCAGCTCCTTGTCTGGGATCACAACACCGGCAAGATGACTGCCGCTCCCGTGGCCTACATCATCGACCATGGCGGTATGGAGCAGGAGCGTGAAGTCACCACCCTGACCTTCTCCGACGGCCGCGACATCGAGATGATCGGCGAGCATGTGTTCTTCGATGCCACGCTGAATAAGTATGTAGCGATCGCGGATGATGCCGAGTCCTACATCGGTCATACCTTCCTGGCACTGGCTGAGGATCTGGAGACCATGGAAGCGATCACGCTGGTGGATGTGGTGCGTGAGGTCCGCATGACCACGGTCTACGAGGTCGTCTCCTATGAGCATCTGACCTGCTTCACCGATGGCATCCTGTCCACCTCCGCATTCCTCGATCCGCTGCTGAACATCTTTGAGCTGGATGCCGAGACTCTGACATACTCTGCGGAGCGTGTGGCTGAGGACATCGAGACCTATGGCCTGTACACCTATGCGGACTTCGAGGGACTGATCTCTGAGGAAGCCTTTGAGCTGTACAATGCCAAGTATCTGAAGATCGCAGTTGGAAAGGGCTATATCGACTGGAACGATATCCTTGACCTGATCGACATCTATTTTGAGGCCGGCGTGCAGCCGCTGCAGTGAGCGCCGCTTCCCGTAAGACACAGCGATTCAACAGACCGACCCGGCTCCTGTGGGAGCCGGGCGGCGGTCAAAGGGCGCAGGAGCCTGCGTCTTTTGACCGCTGAGGAAACAGAAAGGAGGACGCACCATGAAAAAGATCAAGTTGAAAATAGCTGTGATCGCGCTGGCTGCGATCCTTCTGACTTTCTATACACAGGCATCTCTGGCCTATTACACCACTATCGGCAGGGCCACCAATGTGGTGACCACAGGCGATATCCGCTTTATCATCCACGAGACCACCAATCAGGGGACACCGTTCCCGGAGGAGGGCGTGTATATCGTGCCCGGTGATATCGTCAGCAAGCAGGTCACCATCGAGAGCGACTGCGAGCAGCCCTTCTATCTGCGTGTCAAGCTGGTCTACGGCGTGGATGGGACAGCGCTGTCTGCGGAGGAATGCTTCCGTGTGAATATCAACGAGGCCCATTGGCAGCTGGTGGACGGCTGGTATTACTACAAGGGCGTCGTAGAGCCCGGACAGACCACGCCCCATGTGTTCTCTCAGGTGGAGATCGTCGGCAGCGAGGTGGACAATTCCTATTTGGGCAAGACCCTGACCCTGTCCGTCGTGGCGCAGGGCGTGCAGAGCGTGCACAATCCTGTAAATGGCACCAACACCTATGAAGCCTCCGGCTGGCCTGCGGAAGGAGGTACTGCATGAGAAAGCTGCTTGCATGGATGCTGACGCTGCTTCTCCTGACTGCTTCCTTCGTGCCTGTTCTGGCAGAGGATGGCTCTGTGATCTACAGCGGCAATGCACGGGAATTTATCTTTGAGCCGGGGAGCGAGTATTCGCCCACCGACCTGTTCCCCAATTATAAGGGCGTTATGCCCGGTGACAGTCTGACCCAGATGATCACCGTTCGAAATGCGCGGAGAAAGACGATCATTCGGGTGTATATGCGCGCATTGGGCGCCCATGAAGACTCGATGGAGTTTTTGTCTCAGCTGCGGCTGAGAGTCAATGAGGTGGGCGATTCGGAGCTGTTCGATGCCCCTGCCAATGAGACCGCCCAGCTGACAGATTGGGTCCATCTTGGTACCCTCGGCGCCGGTGGTGAGATCGATCTGGAAGTGATTCTGGATGTACCGGTGGAGCTGGACAGTCGGTTCAGCAATGCCATCGGATATCTGGATTGGGAGTTTATGGTGGAAGAATACCCCACCGGTGGCGGCGGTGTCACACCGGAGCCCCCGGAGGAAGAAGAGCCGGAAGCACCGGAGGGTCCGGAGACTCTGCCTCCGGAAGTCCTGCCCGATACGCCCCATACCGGGGAGCGGGATGACGGCAGGTTTTGGACGGTCGTGCTGATCTGCGCGGCAGCGGCCATGGCGGTCGTTTTGCTGCTGCTGATCGGGCGGCTCAGAAGGAAAGCGGATGAGGAGATCCCCTCAGAGAGGAATGTGCGTGAGGATGAAGAAACGGGCGTATAAAAAAATCGCATATGTCCTGAGCCTGTGCGTCGTTCTGCTCTGGGCCGTTTTGGGGACCGGGACATCGCTTGCCTGGTTCACGGATACGACCCATGAGATCAAAAATGTGTTCCACACAGGTGAGTTCAAGCTGAAGGTCTCCCATCGTACGGAAAGCGGCTGGTATGAGGTCATGGACGGCGAGACCCGGGTGTTTGACGACGAGGCGCTCTATGAGCCGGGCTATACGCAGGTCGTGTACCTCAAGGCAGAAAACGAGGGGACAGTCCCGTTCAACATGAGAACGGCAGTCAGCGTGACAGACTACACGGTCGCCACCAATGTGTTTGGCAGCCGGTTCGATCTGCAGGACTACCTGACCTTTGGTCTGGTCATGGCGGATACCGAGGCGGAACTGGATGAAAAAGTAGCCACCCGCGGCATGGCAGCGGCGGTCGCTACCATGCCGCTGAACAACTATGCCACCGATACGGAGGTCATGGATGGCGGCGCAGCAAAGTATATGGCCCTGATCGTCCGCATGCCGGAGGAAGTCGGGAATGAGGCCAACTATCGCGGCGATACGGTGCCGAAGGTAGAGCTGGGTGTGATCGTAGAGGCATCGCAGATCACACAGTGAGGAGACTCCCGGAGGAGATAGAATTGAAAGCATTTTACTATGATCATTTCCACATACCCAAACAGGGGAAGATACGAGAGAAAGTCCTGATGTCCCATGTGGTGCTGACTGCGGTCCTGATCATCGTGTATCTGCTGGCGATCAGCGGTTCGGCCTATGCGTTCTTCACCAGCACCCAGAGCGTGCACAATACGCTGGTGGCGGCCCATTTCGACGCGCAGATACATATCACTGATGAATACGGCAACGAGGTGGGAACGGAGCTGCAGCCGGACGGTGTGCTGCTGGCTGTGCTGGAGGCACCGGGCGCCTATGTGGTCACTGTGACACCGGATGGTACTGCGGAGACCGGCTTCTGCGCCATGCAGCTGGAGGGCGAGGACTATACCACGGCGCAGCTGGGAGTCTCCATGGAAGCAGCCGATGGCTATCGGGATGAGGTCACATTCACCATTCAGGCCTATGAGCCTGTCCCTGTGGCGTTCCAGCCGTACTGGGGGACCTCCGCGGCCTATGCGGACTATAGTATGAACGGTATCGCGCCCGATGGATATCTGTTGGGCGGGGAATACATCGAAGCCGGCGATCCTGCCAATATGTGGCTGTATCTGGAAGAGGAGCCGGAAGAAGAGACCGAAGAAGCGGAAGAAGACTTCGAAGAAGCTCCGGAAGAAGATCTGCTGGAGGATCTCGAAGCAGTTCCCGAAGCAGTTCCCGAAGGAGAACAGGAAGAAGATCTGGAAGAAGAGCCTGTTGAGAACCCCGAAGAGAGCCTTGAGGAAGACCTCGCTCCCGCGCCTGAGCCCGAGCCGGACGATCCCAACACGCCCGAAGAGACCGAAGATTGACCAACACTGCATAAAAGATCGATAAGAATGCCCCGGTGTGGAGCGGGAAAGACCCTGCTCCATGCCGGGGCATTTCAGCATTTTCTCCTTCCAGATCACTTACATTGTCGATCGGGAAAGGATATGGTAAGGTGGTGGCATGAAAAGCAAAGGCCGTCTTTTCAATATCTAAAGTGAAGGAGGATCCAAAATGGATACAAAAATGATCAATGCTAAGGTCTCCCAGAGGATCAAGCTGGCAAAGGAGGACCTGGATCACAATGCCGATCTTGAAACGGTCATGGGCAAACTGATCTCTCAGGACCGTTACATGACCCAGGAGGAGACCCATTCGGAGATGGCACGCATCATCGAACTGACGAAGGCTGCACAGTCCAAGCTGCAGAAGTACAAGGAGAAGAGCGTTGATGAGCTGATCGCTGAGATCGAGCAGATCGAGGGCCTGAACGAAGATCTGCTTGGCCGCTGGACGGTGCAGGCCGCCAGAGAACTCTATCGCGATCTGGAGCACAGCGGTCTCTCCAACATCGACAGAGCGAACCTGGAAGTGCTCCGCAGCGAGGAGGCAGGTGTCTATGTCCTTTCCAGAGAAGAGAAGATCCATCTGCTGGCCAAGGTCCTTCGCGAGAATGGTATGACCAAGCTGGCTGACGGCACGATGCACATCGATGCTGCCGGTGAGCAGATCACGGAGGAAGAACTGTTTGAAAATGATGAACTCGCCGTTATGGCGCTGCGTGAACTGAAAAAGAAGGGCGTGCTCCCCGATGTGTGGAAGGATGTCCCTGAAGAGAAGCTGGAGAAGCTGATCTACTATGGCCGTACCGGTGATATGGCTCGCATGGATACGGAGAGGATGATCAGGAATCTGACCGACCTGATGACCCGCGATACACTTGTCAAGTTTGCTGATGTGCGTGCGCAGGCACAGAACGATCTGTATGAGATCCCTGAAGGTGAGATGGAACAGCGTCAGCTGTTGGCGGTCGCTGCCATGCTGAATCTGAAGCAGACCGGTGACCTTCCCTGCGACTGGAATGATATGAGCGATGAGCAGTTGGTCGATATGGTCTGCTGCGCCACGGAGCTGTATCGCTACTATGATGGTCTGTCCGCAACAGATGTCGATTGGGAGATGATGAATAACTATGTGGGCATTCTTTTTATGGTCGCATTACTGACTTGGACGGCGGCGGAACTTCTGGGTACGGTCGGTATCGTGCTTGGCGTGGTCGCTGCTGTGTTCGTGGCCCTGGACTTCATCAATACGCTGCTGCCTGCAGGAATCGGTGAGACTCGCATTGCGATCTCTATCAAGGCAAAGCTGATCGAGGCTCGTGAGGCCGGCCGTATCCTGCTGGCGATGTGTAAGGCGGGCGTGGATGCCCTGCTGGGCAGGGAGACGGTGCCTGAAGTAACCTGGGAGGGTGCGTCCGAAGCTATCTATAAGGATGCCTATGAGGTGATCGAAGACAGCTTCGGTGAAGACGAGAACGAAGACGAAGACGAGTACGAAGACGAGGATGAAGACGAGTATGTGTATGCCTGATCGGCGACCGTGACAAGGCTATCGGCGGCTATGGGACTGCTATCTGTCAAGAACAGATGGCAGGCCTTTGCGGATCTGACCCTCCTAAATTCCAGATCGCTTGTACTGCATTCGTGAGGGAACTGTGCTATACTCAGTCAACAAAATGAAAGAAGGCGAAACGATGCACATCAGATATATGACACCGGTGGAAAAGGCACTTGCTGCCGTCAAAAAGCAGGAGCTGCAAATGGCGAGGGCTGCACAAAGGAAAAAAAGCCATGACTGGAAGGTGGCTCTGAAGGAAAAAATCCCGCAGAGAGTCTATGTCGGACTGCAAAATGCGTTTTGCAAGGCGTTTTCTATAGTGTTCAAGCAAGGGAAGGGTGTGATCGAGAAGACCTATCACAAGGAAGAGCTTCAGGCGGTACATAAGGTGCGCGATCGTGCAGTACAGGAAGGTGGCCGCAAAGAACTGCGGCAGTTGGAAAGACGCGCAAAGAGTGCCGGGAGCATGAATATGGCGGCAACTACAGTAGAGGGCATGGCTTTGGGCGTGCTTGGGATCGGGATGCCGGATATCGTGCTGTTCCTCGGTACACTGCTCAGAGGGATCTATGAGACGGCGCTGAGCTATGGCTTTGATCATGACTCACAACAGGAACAACTGCTGATTTTGAAGATGATGTGTACGGCCCTTAGTACCGGCGAGAACTGGTCAGCCGGTGACGCAGAGGTCGAGCAGATGCTGGAGTATGAGTCTGTGGAGGTCACGGAGGCGGAATTTGACCGGCAGATCAAGCGGACCGCACAGGTCTTCGCCATGGACATGTTGTTGCTGAAATTCGTGCAGGGCCTGCCTGTGGTGGGCATTGTGGGCGGAGCTGCCAACCCGGTGTACTATCGCAAGGTCATGCGTTATGTGGAGGTCAAATACCGCAAGCGCTATCTGTGCAGACAAAGAGGGACGGGATGAACGGGATCGCCTGGATGTGTCCGCATGGAGCGTGCCACAAGGCTCAAAAACGCATCATCAAACGGTGTCCCCAGGGGGGCGATGGGGATGGATGTTTCGGCAGGCTGATTCGAAAAGGACCGGAAAACAGTTGAAAAGGCTCGTATCCCGTGGTATGATCTTAGATAACTACCGGAGATCGTTTTGAAAATGCCGGACCGGAGGAACACGATAAAAGATATTGCCATGGAAAACATGGTGTGTGATGGAGGTCGTCTGCCTCTGCATTGCGGATATCCCCAAATGAGGAGGATATATAAGGAGAAAACGATGGAACAGAAGATCTTGAACGGCACTTGCGGAGACGGTCTGACATGGTGCTTGAAGGGCACGACCCTCCGCGTCACGGGCACAGGCGTGCTGGAATGGTGTGCCCTATGGAGCAGCTGCTGGAAGCGTATCCGGCGGGTGATCATTGAGCCGGGATGCACCGGGATCGGTGTGCTGGCGTTTTGGCGCTGTGCCAAACTCAGGTCGATCGTCATCCCTGTCGGAGTGACACAGATCGGGGAGCGGGCATTTCTGGGCTGCGGCAGACTCAGATCGGTCACGCTCCCGGAGGGGCTGATGCAGATCGGGGAAGCAGCATTTGCCGACTGCAGCCGTTTAAGGAGCATCGCGATCCCCAAGAGCGTGCAGTCAGTCGGCCGGCATGCGTTTTGGGATTGTACTGCGCTGACCGGCGTCACGATCCTCGACGGTGTGGCACAGATCGGCAGCGGTGCGTTTGAAGGCTGTACTGCTCTGCGGTCGATCGAGATACCGGATAGTGTCCGGTCGGTCGGCGAGGGGGCTTTTGAAGACTGCACGGCGCTGGTCTCTGTGCGCCTGTCAAAGCATATGACGCAGATCGGGGCGCGTATGTTTTACGGCTGTATCCGCCTGCGTGCCGTCACTATCCCGGACGGTGTGACTGAGATCTGTGACAGCGCGTTCTGGGATTGCTGTAGACTGACCTCGATCGATATCCCGGGATCTGTCGCTGAGATCGGACCGTATGTGTTCATTGGCTGCAAAGGCTTGACAAAGATCGCGGTCCCGGACAGTGTGGAGAAGATCGGTGACGGCGCATTCCGATACATCGACCACATCGAATATCACGGCCCGGCGAAGTCTGAGGACAACTGGGGCGCAAAAAGCATGAACGGAAGACCATAAAAGCGGGGTGACCACGATGACATACGATCTGGATAAATACTACGATGGCAAAAAAGACGGTGCTACGCTCCGCCTTTTGGAAAGCGCAGCGTGGCAGGACTGTTGAAGTTCAGCAACTGTGAAAAGAAAAAAGGAGGGTGTCCTATGAGCGCGAAACATCATGAGAAGATGTATACTTTTCTGCGGGGCTATGCTTCCGGTGCAGGGATGTATGAGACCATGAAGGCGCTGGCTTTCGCAAGAGAAAAGCACTGTGGCCAGCTGCGGAAAAGCGGCGATCCTTACATCGTCCATCCGCTGACCATGGCATGTGATGCTGTCAGCATGGGGATCAAGGATGATGTGACCGTGGCGGCGATCTTGCTCCACGATGTGTGCGAGGACTGTGGGGTCAGTCTTGCGGAGCTTCCGGTAAGCGATGCCGTGAAGCGTGCGGTAGAGCTGATGACCTTCCAGATCATGGAGGGAGAGACCAAGGAGATCGCAAAGAATCGCTATTACAATATGCTGGCCACCTCCCGTGAGGCATCTATGGTCAAGCTCATCGACCGGTGCCACAATGTGTCCAGCATGGCCGGTACTTTTTCGGTGGAGAAGCTGAAAGCCTACATCGAGGAGACACGGCAGTATGTCCTGCCCCTTCTGCGCCGGGTCAAGGACCTCTACCCGGAGGAGGCGGATATTCTGTTCGTGCTGAAGTACCACATCGTCAGCGTGGTGGATTCCATCGAGGCCACCATGGCGGTGTATGAAAAAACATAAGGCCCGGAAAGGATCCGCCGCGTGCTGGTGGAAAAGGTGTAACACAAAGATGGGAAGGGGATAGCTGTATGCTGGAAAAGAAAAGCAGGAAGCTGTCTTATTATTTGCGGCATTGCCAAAAGCCGCTCTATATCGATCCTGTCGGCGGATGGGCTGAAGTAGCAGTCATGCTGGAGGCTCTCAAGATCGGCCGGGCCGAGCTGGATGAGATCGTAGCGACCGATGAAAAGCAGCGGTATCTCTACGATCCGACCGGCACGAAGATTCGGGCGCAGCAGGGACATTCGATCCCCGGTGTGGAATTGGATATGGAGCGTCCCGAACCGCCGGAGTTTTTGTATCATGGAACGGCAGACCGCTTCCTGCCTGCGATCTTGGCGGAGGGGTTGAAGCCCATGAGCCGCCAGTGGGTCCATATCAGTTCCGATGTCGATACGGCTGTCATGGTCGGCAAGCGCCATGGGGATCCTGTGATCCTGAAGATTCGGGCACGGGCACTTGCGGAAGCCGGATATGCGCTGTACCGCTCCGGGAATGGAGTCTGGCAGACCAGGTTCGTTCCGGCGGCCTATATGGAAGTATTGGAGTGACGAATATCTAAAGAGACTTGTGGTGTGAAGTTGCAGCGGTGCTCGCTCGTAATGCCTGCCCCTCTGCTCTGTTGAAGACCTCACGGAAAGGTGTGATACCATGGAAAAAGACTTGCAGATGGCGCGGCAGATCGCGCAGTGCGTGGCGCAGGCCGGCGGCAGCACCTACTTCGTGGGCGGCTATGTCCGCGATCTCGTTTTAAAACGGGACTGCAAGGATATCGATCTGGAGATCCATGGTATCGCGCCGGAGACTTTGGACGAGATCCTGCGGGAGCTGGGTGAGCCTGTGACCATGGGCAGGAGCTTCGGCATCATGGGGCTGCGGCACTACGGTCTGGATATCGCCATGCCGCGCAAGGATGGAGCGGGGAGCCGCGGACTTGTGAATCCCTTTGTGGGGACGAGAAAGGCGGCATCGCGCAGAGACCTGACTATGAATGCTTTGATGCAGGATGTGCTGACGGGCGAGATCGTCGATCACTTTGGCGGTCTTTACGATCTGGAAAAAGGCATCATCCGCCATGTGGACGATGTGACCTTTGCGGAAGATCCGCTGAGAGTCCTGCGGGCGGCGCAGTTCGCGGCGCGCTTTGGCTTCGAGGTGGCGGAGGAGACGGTCGCACTCTCCAAGCGGCTGGATCTGTCGGCGCTCTCCGCGGAGCGGGTCTGGGGCGAACTGGAAAAGGCCCTGCTGAAAGCGGAAAGACCGTCCGTGTTCTTTGAGGTGCTGCGCCGGATGGGACAGCTGGGGTCCTGGTTCCCGGAGGTCGAGGCACTGATCGGTGTGGAGCAGGAAAGGGCGTTCCACCCGGAGGGCGATGTTTGGAATCACACCATGCAGGTCGTGGATCTGGCGGCGAAGCTGCGCCACCAGGCAGTGCAGCCGCTGGCGTTTATGACGGCAGCTTTGTGCCACGATATGGGAAAGCCCATGACGACGCAGGTGATCGACGGCCGCATCCGTGCGCTGGGACATGAAGAAGCCGGTGTGTCGGTCGCAGATACATTCCTTGCCCGAATGACCAAGGAGGTCAGGCTCCGCAAATATGTCGCCAATATGGTGCAGCTGCATATGCGCCCGAATATCATGGCTGCACAGGGATCTTCTGTCAAGAGCATGTGTAAGATGTATGACCGCTCTGCCTGTCCGGAGGATCTGCTCCTGCTGGCGCAGGCTGACTGCTGCAGCAGACCCAACGCGGCGGCGTATGATGAGACGAAAGCGTTTCTTGAGAAAAATCTGACGCTGTACCGTGAGCGTATGGCGCGGCCCTATGTTATGGGCGCCGATCTGGTGGAGGCAGGCTTTGAGCCGGGGACAGACTTTAAGGAGACGCTGGACTATGCCCATAAGCTTCGTCTGGCCGGTGTTGAAAAAGGCGATGCCCTGCGCCAGAGCATCGCTTATATCAGAAAATTGCAGAAGACCAAGAACTGACCGGCAGCGCGGATGGGAGCGATATCTATGTCAAGACCATCAAGCGGAAGGTGTCGAAGCTGTGATGTACGATCGCGCCGGGTCAAAAAAGAAAGTGAAAGTATCGACGGTTGGGATGCGGTCTTTGCGATCGGTATCCCGATCTGAAGAAAAACAGACAAGAAACGCACTGCCGGGTATCGTCCGGCAGTGCGTTTCTTGTCTGTCATCGTTGATGCGATATCGCATTATTTTCCCGGGCCTGCGGTGTCGGCACCGTCGCCGACGAGACCCAGTTCTCTGGCGGCATCCTCGCGCATCTTGTACTTGAGGATCTTGCCTGCCGCATTCATGGGGAAGCTGTCTACGAAGGAGATGTACTTGGGCACCTTGTGGCGTGCCATGCTGGCCTTGATGTAGGCGGTCATCTCCTCCACGGTCACGGAGCCGGGCTCCTTCAGGATGATGCACGCCATGATCTCCTCACCGTACTTCTTATCGGGCACGCCGATGACCTGCACATCCTTGGTCTGGGGATGGGTGTAGATGAATTCTTCGATCTCCTTGGGGTAGATGTTCTCACCGCCGCGGATGATCATATCCTTCAGTCGGCCGGTGATGCGGTAGTTGCCGTCCTCGTCCCGGCAGGCCAGATCGCCGGAGTGGAGCCAGCCTGCCGCATCGATGGTGTCAAAGGTGGCCTGGGGCATTTTGTAGTAGCCCTTCATGGTGTTGTAGCCTCTTGAACAGAATTCACCATTTTCTCCGTCAGCAACTTCTTCACCAGTTTCCGGATC
>JAFSHB010000144.1 GCA_017440525.1 Oscillospiraceae bacterium
ACCCAACTTCCGTCAGGCGCTGGCCAGAAAGGCAGGCCGCTTTATGGGCCGCCAGCTGGACCCCGATACGGAAATGGTCATTACCATCGGCTCCACCGAAGCCATGGTGGACACCATTTTTGCCCTGACCAATCCCGGCGACAAGATAGCCATGTTCTCCCCCTACTTCGAGAACTACCGCGCACAGGCTATTTTTGCCGACTGTGAGCCCATCTTCATCCCTCTGGTCCCCCCCACCTTCAACTTTGATATCAACAAGGTCGAGGATGCTTTCAAGCAGGGCTGTAAGGCGATCCTCATCTGCAACCCCTCCAACCCCAGCGGCAAGGTGTTCACCTATGAGGAACTCAAGGCCATCGCCGATCTTTGCATCAAGTACGATGTTTATGCGATCATGGATGAGGTGTATGAGCACATCATCTATGACGGCAGAAAGCACATCTACATGAACTCCCTCCCCGGTATGTGGGAGCGCACTGTCTCCTGCAGCTCTCTGTCCAAGACCTACTCCATCACCGGCTGGCGTCTGGGCTATGCTATCGCCCCCAAGGAGATCATGGACAAGATCAAGCAGTACCACGACTTCAACACCGTCGGTGCCGCCTCTCCCCTGATGGAGGCCGCTGTAGTGGGTCTGGATATGCCCGACAGCTATTATGAGGAATTCGGCGCTCATTATGCCCACATGAAGCGCATCTTCACCAAGGGTCTGGACGATATCGGTATGGAATACACCGATCCTCAGGGCGCTTACTTCGTGCTGGCCAACATCGGTCAGTACCTCAAGCCCGGTCAGACCGATGTGGAGTTCTGCGAATGGATGGCAAAGGAAGTCGGTGTGGCCTGTGTGCCCGGCACCAGCTTCTTCATGGAGGATGTCAACGATATCGTCCGTGTCCACTTCGCAAAGAAGGATGAGACTCTTTATGAGGCTCTGAACCGTCTGAACGATCTGAAGAAGAAACTGTAACACGATCGCCCCTGCCGTGTGGCAGGGGCGATCATTGGCTGCACTCATAGGGCGGGCAGACCTCTGCCCGCCGCTAGATCCTGCGCAGGCAATGCCCATGATCGGCGGCCGAGGGTCCGGCCGCCCAACAAGCCGATCTCGAGGTGATATAATGATCCATTCTTTTTTGCTCATCGGTCAGTCCAATATGGCAGGACGCGGTTTTTTAGATGAAGCCGTGGGTGTGGACACAAGTCTCATCAAAATTTTAAGGAACGGGCGCTGGCAGCCCCTGTACCGCCCCGTGACGCCCGACCGTATCACTTCGGGCGTCTGCCTTGCCGAGAGCTTTGCGGAAGCCTATGCAAAAAAATACGGTGTGGAAGTGGGCCTTATCCCCTGCGCCGACGGCGGTACTCAGATCAGCCAATGGCTTCCGGGAAGTCTGCTCTATGACCATGCCGTTTTTCAGGCAAAGCTGGCACAGCGCACCTCCACCATCGCAGGTGTCCTCTGGCATCAGGGAGAGAGCGACTGTGTGGAGGACCGCATCGCACCTTATGAAAAAAGGCTTCGTCATGTGGTCGCATCCATACGGCAGGATCTTCAACTGGAGGATGTGCCTTTTATCCTTGGCGAGCTGGGCGACTTCCTTGCAGAGCATGAGGCGGAGTTCCTGCACAACTACCCTGCCATCAACAAAGTCATCCGCGCCATGGATGATGAAGCTGCCCGTATCGGCGTGGTATCTGCCAAAAACCTTGGCAGCAACCCCGACAAGCTCCACTTCAGCGCAGAGGCTCTGCACGAGTTCGGGCTTCGGTATTTTGATGTCTTTGAGCAATTGCGGGATGAAAACAAGGTGTTCAGCGAAAAGCCTTCGGAGGACGATCTGCTGAGAACAGAATTGGAACAGTTGTAATATATTTTCTCTCCCTCAGTCAAAAATCATAGATTTTTGCCAGCTCCCTCATCAGAGGGAGCCTTTTTTATTTCTGATGGATTGTTGCCGGTCTCGCGCTTGTAGCAAGCGGAGAAGTAGCTTTGGTTGGAAAAGCTGAGTCGCTCAGAGGTCTCGGTCACGCTGAGACCGGACTGCAAATACCGCGTGGCGGTCTTGATCTTTTGCATCAGGCAGTAACGGTGAACGCTGACACCGGCGTACTTCTGAAACAGACGGTTCAAGCCGGAGCGGCTGATGCCGATGGCCGCCGCCAGATCTTCCACCGAAATACTTTGATCAAGGTAAGTTCTGACATGGTCCACAGCAGCGCGGAACAACTTGGCATCGCCCGTCAAGTTTTCTCGGGTACGCCCCTCGCTGCCGTTCAGAGAGATCAGGAGCTGCTCCGCAAAAGACGCCGCCATGGAGAGTGCCTGCCCATCATGTTCAAACAGGCGCATATAGTCCAAAAACCACCGCGCATCGGAAGCCTCGTCCACGGTCCTGCGCCACTTCAAATGCGCTTCATTTTGATCCTTGCGGTCATCCAGATAGGAAAAGATCCGGCAGATCATGGTCTTCTGAAGATCCTTGAGCGCAAATACTTTTTGTGAGAACAGTTCCTCTTCTGCCAGCTGTGCGCCAAATGAGAAAATGACCACATCGGCACCGTCAGGATCATCGGTAAAGAGGTTGTGGAACTCCATGGGCGGATGGATGATCAGCTCCCCCGCCGACAGTTCATAGATCTGCGCTTCTGCTGTGACACGCAGCTTTCCTGCTTCGACATAGACCACTTCCCAGAAATCGTGCATCTCGCCGCAGAAATGATAGCCTGCCCTAAAATGATGGCGGAAGAACGAATAGACCTCCGCGATCCGCACGGGGGCGCAAACGGATAAGGATGTATACACCATACCCCTCCTTGAGCCAGAATCGTATATTTTTGCTTGAAAATCAGATTGAAATATGTTTTTTCTCTGCTATCATTATAGTGGATATCATACTTTTGTAAAGAGGTGCTTTTATGAAAACGATCAAAGTCATCCTCATCGGCGCAGGCAACCGCGGCGAGGTCTACACCGATCTGATGAAAAAGCTTCCCGAGAAATATCAGGTGGTGGCAGTGGCCGATCCTGAGATCACAAGAAGAGAACATTTCAAGACTCTGCACGGCATGGCGGAGGAAAACTGCTGCAAGCACTATGACGAACTTCTGAGCCGTGAAAAGTTTGCGGATCTCGTCATCATCTCCACCCAGGACAAGCTCCATTACGATCCTGCCATGAAGGCCATCGAAAAGGGCTATGATATCCTGTTGGAAAAGCCCATCGCCCCCACCCCAAAGGAATGTCTGGATATCAAAAATGCCGCAGAAGCCAAGGGCGTGCGTGTCATCGTATGCACCGTTCTGCGCTACACGCCCCTGTACGGCACCGTAAAGCAGCTCATCCTCGATGGCAAGCTGGGAGACATCGTCTCCATCACCCATGAGGAGTGTGTCGGCAATGTCCACCAGTCTCACAGCTTCGTTCGCGGCAACTGGGGCAATGAGGAACGCAGTGCCTGTATGCTCTTGGCAAAGTCCTGCCACGATCTGGATCTGCTGCCGTGGCTCATCGGCAAGAAGTGCAAGAAGATCCAGTCCTTCGGCGCACTGAGCCATTTTCATGCCAAGAACGCCCCGGCAGATGCTCCCGAGCGCTGCATCGAAGGCTGCCCCCATAAGGATTGCTTCTACAATGCCGAACAGCTCTATCTGCACACAGAAGATCCTGCCGAGCGCAAGTGGTTCCGCACTACCTCCACACTGAAGCAGGACCCGACCGATGAAGAAGTGGAAGCCGCCCAGTGGAACACCCAGTACGGCAAGTGCGTATACAAGTGCGACAACGATGTGGTGGACCATCAGACCCTCAATATGCTCTTTGAGGATGATATCACCGCCACCTTCTCTATGAATGCCTTTAACCGCGGCGGTCGTTTCACCAACATCTACGGCACCAAGGGCGAGATCCGCATCTCTCTGTCGGGCGGCAGTGTGGAGCAGCCTGCCATCAACTTCTTTGACTTCGCCACCCGTGAATGGTCGCAGATCGAAGCCGGCTCCGGCTCCAACGAGCTGACCGGCGGTCACGGCGGCGGCGATGCAGGCATCGTCAATTGCCTGTATGACTATCTGACCGGTCAGGGCAAGACCGAAGCCATCCCCACCATCGGCGAGAGCTGCCACAACCATATCCTGGTCTTTGCCGCAGAACAGGCTCGCCACACGGGCACCATCGTGGATGTGGATGCATTTATCGAGAGCCTTTGATCGATCAGCCGCCGATGACAGAAAGAGGAACGCTTTGCAGCGTTCCTCTTCGTTGTGATATGCGCTGATGTGGTCATCGCATATCACAACGATCATACTATGGCATTCAGGCGTTTATGGCGATGGCTGACGGTTTTGTGTGATGATTCGTATCATCCCCTCCATCAAGGGCGACATCCAATGCCGCTTGTGGCAAAGGATCTGGCTGTAGTAGTGCTGAGGCGGGCAGTTCGTTTCGAGCTTGACAAGACTACCTGTCTCTATCTGCTTCTGCACAGCATACTGTGGCAAAAATCCGATCCCCAAACCACGCTGCACCGCATCGATGATCGCAACGGTGCTATCCACCTCTACGCAGGTGTGCAGAACGGCCTCATCCCTAGCCGCCAAAGACAGGAGCCTGCCGTAACAGACACCGGAACGCTCTGTGACAACGAACTCATGCTCCCACAGAGACTTCCCTTCCACCAGCTGCTCCGGAGCGCACACAAAGACCATCTCTTCCCGCCGTCGGTAACAGCACTGCAGCTCGTTATCCGTATTCAAGTCCGCAGAAAGATAGACCATATCCAGACGATTTTCTTTCAGCTGCTGGATCAGTTCCGTCGTCTGTCCCATTTTCAGCTGCAGTTCGGCTTTTGGAAACACCTCGCGAAATCGTGGCAGCAGCTCCAGCATGGTACCGAAAAGCAACGATTCCAACACGCCTACGCGGAGCGTGCCGCTCAGACTGGCAGGGTCCTGATCTAGATCTTTTGCGTTTTCGAAGGTGCGTAAAAGCGTATAGGCGTACTGTAAAAATGCTTCACCCGGCTGGGTCAGAGCTACCGTCCTGCCAATGCGGTCAAACAGACGGTAGCCCAGTTCTTTTTCCAGCTGTTGGACCTGCATGGTCACAGTAGACTGTGCAAAATTCAGTTCTTTTGCCGCCTTGGTAAAGCTTTTCAGCTCTGCCACACGCAGATATGTCTCCACATTTCGAAGATCCATAGTCCTTCTCCATCCATCTGTTTTTTTGATAGACTATATCGATATCATCTATTTTTCAAATGGATGATATCACATTATAATAGCCTTGTAAATATACAAAAAGGAGAATGACCATGAACATGGAACATTTGAAACTCATGCCCATCGCCGTCCTTGGCGGTGGTGCAGTCGGTAAGACCTGTGCGGCAGATATCAAGCTGGCAGGCGGCGAGGTCCGTCTGTGGGATGCCATGCCCTTTGCCGAGACCTCCCTCAAAGATCTGGACAAGACCGGCATCCTGCTCGACGGTATCCAGCGCAACAAATACTGCTTTGAGCGCTCCGGCCGCGCATACTTTGATCTTGTGACCACTGACATCGCCGCCGCTGTCAAGGGCGCAGGTCAGATCATCGTTGCCATGGGCTCCTGGGGCCATGAGCCTACCTTCCGCGCTCTGATCCCTCATCTGGAGGATGGTCAGATCATCCACATCTTTACCGACAATTTTGGCTGCCTGCTCCTGCGCCGCCTGATGCGTGAGATGGGCTGCACCAAAAAGGTCATCGTCGGTGGCTGGTCCTCCGCTCCCTACGGCACGAGGATCGAATCCATCGGCAAATTCCAGTTCCCCCATGTGGGTGCCAAGTACCGCGCCATCACCCTGCGCGGCGCAGCGCTCCCTATGACAGACACGGATGCCTTCCTGGAAGCCTCCAAATATCTGCCCTGCATGGATGCCGTGACCAACGGCGACGGCGCTGCCAAGGCCAACACCATCCTGGATGTGGACTTTGCCAATGTCAATCCGGTCATCCATGTACCTGCCACGGTCCTCGGCGTATCCACCATGGAAAACTGGGGCGTCATCTTCTGCGGACACGACAGGACCACCTACTCCATGTACTCCCACGGTCTGTGCCCCTCCATCTGCGAGGTGCAGTATCAGTTCTATAATGAGGAGATCGCCCTTGCAAAAGCCATCGGTGTCGGCTGTCCCGAATACAAGTATGAGATGTTCTTCTCCCGCCGCAGCGTGCTGACGCAGGAGTATATGGGTCTCGATAAGGACGGCAACGACAATGTGGTCTTCCCGCTGGATCAGCCCTCCAACGAAGGCAACACCGGGCCCAACACCATCCACCACCGCTACATGACGGAGGATGTGCCGATCGGCTGCAAGATCTACCATGATCTGGGCGTGCAGTACGGTGTGCCCACGCCCATTATCGACTCCATGATCACCCTTGCAGGTGCCATGCATAAAAAGAGCTTCTTTACCGAAAGCCGCTACGATCTGAAGTACCTCGGTATCGACGGCATGAGCAAAGAAGAGCTGCTGGCATATCTCAACAAAGGTATTTACACCAGATGAACCAAGATCGGCGCACAGGCTCTGTGCGCCGATCTTTTACATTTACTTCTTTTTTCCATCGTAGTATAATGTCTGCAAACAAACGATAAGGAGACCGTCTATGCTCCCAAAACTTGGTTTCTCACTGCAAAAAGAATATGGCAGACCTTGGGAGGATGTCATCCGGCTTCTGCATGATGTGGGATTTTCCGCCGTTTCTCCCATTTTCTGCCCGGAAGCAGATCTGCAGGAGATCGATCGCTGCGTCCGCAGATACGGCATGACGATCCAATCCCTTCACGCCCCCAACAGAGTCGCACCTTTGTGGGAAGAAGAAGGCTCTGCCGATACGCTGGAAAAAATGCTGGCTTGCATCGATACCTGCGCCGCTTATCAGATTCCCATCATGGTCCTGCACAGTTGGAACGGACTGCTCTACACCTTCCCCGGTGAACCTTTGTACTACAACAATTTTGACCGCATTGTGGACTATGCACAGCAGCGCGATATCTCCATTGCCTTTGAAAATTTGGAAGGCGAAGAATATCTGGCCGCCTTGATGGCACGGTATGCGGACCGTCCCCATGTGGGCTTCTGCTGGGACTCAGGTCATGAACACTGCTATCCCCACAAGCTGGACTTTTTGAAGCTATTCGGCGACCGGCTCATCATGACCCATCTGAACGACAATTTGGGCCCTCGTATCGATGACGGTGTCGGTCATGGCGAAGATGACCTGCACTACCTGCCGTGGGACGGCAACATCGACTGGGAGAAAAACCTGCAAAGGCTGTATGCTGCCAAGGAGCAGAAGATCCTCAATTTTGAACTCAAAATTCGCTCCAATTCCGATGACCCCAAAGATCTGATCTATGTTGATCTGCCACTGGAAGAATTTTTGCAGCAGGCAGCTGCACGCGCCATCAGACTTGCAGAAGAAATAAAAAGATAAGAAGGTATACACCTTCTTATCTTTTTTATTTCAGAAGCATCTCCCAAGCCTTGATCTGCTCTTTGGACGGTCCATCGACATGTCCGCAATGATATTCCCTGCCCAACTGTTGATATTTATATTCTCCCAGCTTGTGGTATGGCATGATCTCGATTCCCTGACAGAATGCCAGATCCTTCACCGATCCTTTTACCTTCAGGAAGTGGTCCGCCCTGTCATTGAATCCCGGAATGATAGGCAGGCGTATAGACCAGCCTTCATTCTTATCCAAATTGTCGAAAAGCGCGCCCAAAAGCCCGGTGATGTCCTCGCCCCGGTGATAGGGCGCAAGTCCTGATGCCACACAGCCCAAATTGTCGCAGCCATCAAGATATAAAACAAAATTCCATGCCACGACCGCTTCATAGATGGTCTGGGCAGGATGCATAGGCACCTTTTTCAGCGCAGACACTAATTCATCATCCGCCCCCGCCATGGCCAGATGGTCCACGCACCGGGACACATGGCAGCCGATGCCCTCCACCAAGTGGAGCAGGCCCTCCCGCATATCACGGTCATCGATCTTTTCGATCCGCGGGATATAGGACAAAAAGCCCTCCTGCAAGACCCTCTCATAATTGGGGATGGAGTGGGTGTACATATTTCCACCAACGCCGTGTTCATTGGGTACCGTTGAGCAGTAGCGGCAAAAATCGCTTCTGATCTGCTCCGCCATCGGCCGGTCCACGGTCTCCAAATACTCCAGATCTACGGCGAGCCCTTTGAAGTAATCGGGCTTAACGATCTTCCCCGAGGGGTACAGCAGTTCTCCATGATATGCAGGAAGCTCGCAGTTCTCATAGAATCTGCGAAGGCTGAGCGCTTTTCTGTAAAACAGGCTCCGATCCGTTTCTTCCTATAAGGCGGCTGCAGCGATCTCATTTATATTGACCAGCTTTTTCATAACTATATTTCACGCTCCTTTTTTCTTATTGTAGAGTATTTCTGTGCTTTATGATATTACAATATCATATTTCTATATGGTAAGATCATAACAAAGGAGTGCATGAAATGCGGTACTGTATTTTTTCAAGATCAAGCTGTCCGATCCTCGATATCTATAATTTCGGCTATTCCAAAGACCCGGAGGTGACGCGCTTCGGTCCCGGTGTCAGGAATTCCTATATCATCCACTATATCATTTTCGGCAAGGGCTATTTCAACGGACAGCCTGTCGGTGCGGGACACGGCTTTTTGATCACGCCCGGTATACAGGAGCATTATTATCCCGACCGATCGGACCCCTGGGAATTTTTATGGATCATTTCCAATGATCCACATATGGCAGATGTGTTCCAACACTTTTATAGTGACAGTCGATCGAATATTTTTGCGTATCACTTTTCCGTCCGCGACTTTGCGGCGTTTTTGACCGCCAATAACAATGCCGCTTTTGAAGGCAGCGAAATGCTGGGATTTTTTTGCGGCTTTTCCGGCAGCACAGCAAAGCGCCTGCCGCAGGACAGGGCAGGCGCAACAGCGATGTCTATATCCAGGCCGCAGAGCGCTATATCCACACCGATCTCCATCGCACCGTGACCGTCGCAGAACTGACAGGATTTCTGGGCATCAGCCAGCCGTATCTGTTCAAGCTCTTCAAAGCCCGGTTCGGGCTTTCTCCCAAGCAATATCTCGCAGAACAAAAACTGCACCGCGCAAAAACGCTCCTGCGGCAGAGCGACATGACCGTTACTCACATCGCAAACTCGGTAGGCTTCTCCGATGTTCTGGCATTTTCCAGATTCTTTACAAACAAAGAAGGGATATCACCGCAGAAGTACAGAAACAGCCGATCGGAAACGCACGGGAGATGAAGCTCGTTCTCCCCTCTACATGGAAAACAAAGTCGTTACCCAATAAATGAGCCCATACACCACACCGGCGGATATGCCGTAGACGATAACAGGCCCTGCGATCGTAAAGATCTTAGCGGCAGTGCCGAGGACAAAGCCCTCTGTGCGAAATTCCACTGCCGGTGCGGCAACAGCATTGGCAAAGCCTGTGATAGGCACCAGAGTGCCTGCTCCTGCGTGTTTTGCGATATTGTCGTATAAACTGAGCCCTGTGAGCAAAGCGCTGAGAAAGACCAAAGAAATGGATGTAGCGGTGCCTGCCTGTTTCTGCTCCAGTCCCATGGCGGTGAAGCCGTCCATGATCATCTGACCAATGGTACAGATCAGACCGCCGATCACGAAGGCTTTGAGGACATCCTTCCACAAGGGAGAGTTGGGACAAAACTCCTTGATATAGTCACCGTACTCTTTTTTGTTCACTTTCATGCAAGACCACTCCTTTGCCATAGTTTGCGCAATATCGGTCCTATTATGCTTTCAAAGAGAGTGGTTTGCCGCGGCTTCTTCGAAGCCTCGCAATGACAGCATGATCGAAGATACTCCCGCAATGATACAAAAAGACCACTGCCGAAGCAGTGGTCTTTTATGCTTGCATCACACCAGCTCGATGATAGCCATCTCAGCAGCGTCGCCCTTACGAGCGCCCAGACGGGTCACACGGGTATAGCCACCGTTGCGGTCGGCATACTTGGGTGCGATCTCGCTGAAGAGCTTCTTTGCCACATCTTCCTTGGTGATATAGGACAGAGCCTTGCGGTAGGAAGCCAGAGTGTTCTTCTTGCCCAGAGTGATCATCTTCTCGGCAACAGGCTGCACTTCCTTAGCTCTGTAGAACGTGGTTTCGATCTTGCCGTTCTCGAACAGGTAGGTGGTCATAGCACGGAGCATGGCCTTTCTCTGATCGCTGGTACGGCCCAGCTTACGAGTACCGAACATTGGGATTTCCCTCCTTTGTTAAAGGTTATCGCTTAGTTATTGTTCGCAGTGGGGTCTTCGCTGGCCAGGGACAGGCCCATGGCAGCGAGCTTGTTCTGCACTTCTTCAAGAGACTTTCTGCCCATGTTGCGGACCTTCATCATGTCTTCGCCGGTCCTGGAGATCAGGTCCTCGACATTGTTGATGTTGGCGCGCTTGAGGCAGTTGAAGCTTCTGACAGACAGGTCAAGCTCTTCGATGGTCAGCTCCAACACCTTTGCTCTGGGAGACTCGGGCTTATCCACCACAGTGGCCGTGCAGGCCACAGCTTCGGACAGGTCGGTGAACAGAGCCAGATGGTCGGAGAGGATCTTGGAACCGAGGGACACAGCATCACGAGCGGTGATGGTGGAGTCGGTCCAGACTTCCAGCGTCAGCTTGTCGTAGTCGGTCATGTTGCCCACACGGGTGTTTTCCACGGTGTAGTTCACCTTGTAAACAGGCGTGTAGATGGAGTCGATGGCGATCACGCCGATAGGCATCTGAGCGTTCTTGTTGCGGTCAGCAGGAACATATCCGCGGCCGTGGCTCAGAGTGATCTCCATATTGAACGTCGCATCGGGGCCCAGGGAGCAAATGTGAAGGTCGGGGTTGAGGATCTCAACTTCGCCGTCGGCCTTGATGTCGCCGGCCTTGACTTCACACTCACCAGCCGCATCGATGTAAACGGTCTTGACGCCCTGACAGTGGAGCCTTGCAATGATCTTCTTGACATTCAGCACGATCTCCGTCACATCTTCCTTGACGCCGGGGATGGTGGAGAACTCATGCTGGACACCGGCGATCTTGATGGAAGTCGCAGCAGTGCCGGGCAGAGAAGAGAGCAGGATCCTTCTCAGAGAGTTGCCGAGGGTGGTGCCGTAGCCCCTTTCCAGGGGCTCGACAACATACTTACCATAGGAAGTATCCTCGGGAGAATCAATACATTCGATGCGAGGCTTTTCGATTTCTACCATATAATATACCCTCCTTGTAACTCCGAAACTGAATGTTTCGTGCCGATCTCAGCTTACCAAAAGACGAGGGTCACGCATTACCTGGAGTACAACTCGACGATCAGGTTCTCAGCGACTTCGAAGTCAATGTCGTCTCTTGCGGGCATAGCGATAACCTTGCCCTGCAGGTTGTTCTTATCGCGCTCGAGCCACTTGGGTGCTGCAACGAAAGCGTCAGCTTCCTTCAGCATCTTGAAGCGGGTGTTGGAAGCGCTCTTCTCGCACACAGCGATAACATCACCGTTGCTCACCATGTAGGAGGGGATGTTGACGCGCTTGCCATTGACAGTGTAATGACCGTGGTTGACCAGCTGACGAGCCTCACGGCGGGTAGCAGCAAAGCCCAGGCGATAAACAACGTTATCCAGACGGCGCTCGATGAGGCTCAGCAGGATTTCGCCAGTGTTGCCGTTCATGCGCTCGGCCTTTTCATAGTACATTCTGAACTGCTTTTCCAGAATGCCGTAAACAAACTTGACCTTCTGCTTCTCAGTCATCTGCAGAGCATACTCAGACTTCTTGGCTCTTCTCTGGCCACCGGGGTTCTTGTTGGAAGTCTTG
>JAFSHB010000145.1 GCA_017440525.1 Oscillospiraceae bacterium
GGACGCGGAACACAGCCTGGAAGGTGTTGGTGCGGGGGCGCAGATGGGTGATGGTACGCAGGAACTCCATGGAGTGGGCCTTGGGCTGCAGGGGATAGTCGGGGGTGGATGCACCCTCCACCACGATCTCGGTGGCCTTCAGCTCAAAGGGCTGCTTGGCACCGGGCGTCTCCACCAGCGTGCCCTTGACGATGAGGGCGGCGCCCACATTCAGCTTGGAGACCTCAGCGAAGTTCTCCATGGTATCTTCATAAACGACCTGCAGAGGCTTGAAATAGGTGCCGTCAGACAGCACGATGAAGCCGTAGGTCTTCTGGGGACGGCGATTGCGGATCCAGCCGCCGACCTTGATCTCCTTGCCGGCATAAGCGGCAGTGTTTTTAAACAGTTCGCGAACCGTGATCAGATGTTCCATTTATTTCATTCTCCTTTATCACAGAAGCAGGATGCCTGCATCCTGACAGATCTTCTTGGTATCTTCGTCCCACAGACTGGACTGGACTTCGCCGATGTGGCAAGTGCCGATCATCAGCATACAAAGACGGCTCTGGCCGACACCGCCGCCCATGGTAAGGGGCAGTTCATTGTTGAGGAGCATCCTGTGGAAGGGGAGCTCTCTGCGGTCATCACAGCCGGCCTCCGTCAACTGGCGGTCGAGGCTCTCGGGGCTGACACGGATGCCCATGGAAGAGATCTCGATGCTGGACTGCAGGACCTCGTTCCAGAACAGGATGTCGCCGTTGAGATCCCAATCGTCATAGTCGGGCGCTCTGCCGTCGTGGGGCTTGCCGCTCTTCTGTTTGCGGCCGATCTTCATGAGGAACACGGTGCCGCATTCCTTGGCGATGGCGTGCTCACGCTCCTTGGAGGTCAGATCGGGCCAGCGGTCCTCCAGCTCCTGACCGGTGACGAAGGTGACTTCCCGCTCCAGCTTGGTCTTGAGGCTGGGGAACGCCACATTGAGGGCATCGTTGGTCTCGCAGATGGCACCTACGATGGCGCGGACGGTCTGCTTGAGATAGCTCTCCGTGCGGTCCTCGGCCGTGATGACCTTTTCCCAGTCCCACTGATCGACATAGATGGAGTGGAGATTGTCCACCTCTTCATCTCTGCGGATGGCGTTCATATCGGTGAACAGGCCCTTGCCTGCGTTGAAGTCGTAACGCTTCAGAGCAAGTCGCTTCCACTTTGCCAGAGAGTGGACGACCTGTGCATTGGTGCCCACATCGGGGATATCGAAGCTGACGGGGCGCTCATAGCCATTGAGGTCATCATTGAGGCCGGAGCGCTCATCCACGAACAGGGGCGCAGACACACGGCGCAGATTCAGCGCATGGCTCAAGTTCATCTGGAAGTTGCTCTTGATAAATTCGATCGCACGCTGCATCTCATACACAGACAGGGGCGTACGGTAGCCCTCGGGGACAATGACCTTGCTCATGAAAACACCTCAGCTTCTAATTCATACCGAATAATATACTATATTTTATAGTATTATGCAAGATGTATCTTGCCCAAAGAACGGAAAAAACCAAACCTTGGATATGGTAAAAACTGATCGCCGCACGGCTTTCCCTTTTGCTGTATATGCAGCATCGAACATCGGTGTCATCGCGAGGCCGCTTACGGCCGTGGCGATCTAAAAGGCTCCCTTGCGTAAAGGGAGCTGTCAAAAATCTATGATTTTTGACTGAGGGATCGGTGTATGTTACTTTTGTTGTGCGACAAAAGTAACCAAAAGCGCAGTTAAGGGGGACCCTTTCGATGGGTCCCCCTTAACAAACCCCTCCGCAAACGACCAAGAGGGGGCTCTGCGGAGCACCCC
>JAFSHB010000146.1 GCA_017440525.1 Oscillospiraceae bacterium
GTGTGCAGGCACCCATAAACAAGAAAGCACCCAAGTCATCACGCCTTGGGTGCTTTTTTCGGGCAGACACGCGGGTCGGCCCCTACGGTATCATACGAACATCGTACGATGGTGAAAAGGCTCCCCTTATATACTAAGGGGGAGCGATGCGGCCGCCGCCTGTGGCGGATGAAGGGAGCTGAGCGACGAGTGACAGCCCGAGAGGCCGAGCCCAAGGCGAAGGGTGATCGGTCGGCAAGCGGCAAACAAGGTGCAGCCGCTGCCGGACACCGCAACAGGAACTCAGTCATGGAAAAGCCATGACGGAGGGGATAAAATAAGGCCGTCGCTTTTGTCTTTATTCCGGTCTGTTTTTTTGGAAGGAGGCGGCGCTTTCCAGCGCACGCTTGCGGAATACCGTCGGATTGGCACCGCAATCCCGTGTGAAGAGCTTGCTGAAATTGGAGACATCCGTAAAGCCGCTGAGGGTGGCGGCCTCCTTGATCGTGCTGCCGTGGAGCAGATACCGCTTAGAGGCCTCCAGTCTGGTCTTGAGCAGATACTCCTGAATGGAGAAGCCGACACGCTTTTTGAACAGGCCCGAGAGATAGCAGCGGTTGAGCCCCAGCGAGGTCGCCAGCTCTGCCACAGAGATCTTCTGCATATAGAAGCTGTCGATATGGTCCATGACCAACTGCACATAGTCCGGCTTCTGCTTGGTGGGATCCAGCAGCAGGGAATACAGCAGCATCAGCTCTGCGGCGATCCGATAGCCGCGCACATTGTTGGGTGCATCGGGATCGCTGAGATCGCACATGATGGCGAATACCTCGGAGGGGATATCGAACACAGGGGGGAGGGCGGAGAACTGATGGGCCAGCTTTCCGTTGAAGCCGATCCAACGCAGGCTCCATGGGTCTTCACTGCCGGTGGTGAAGGAGGCTGTTTCCCCGGGCAGCATCAGGAAGGCCTGCCCGGTACGGACAGGATATTCTTTCCCTTTCACACAAAATGTACCGCTGCCCTCTGTTACATAATGGATCAGAGTATAGTTGAGAGCATAGGGCGCATGACTGTTTTCTGTCGAGCGGATCGAGGAACCTGCCAGGATCGGGTTGAGATCCTGCAGATCGGGGGAGAGCCGGATCTGATATGCTCTGCTCATAAGATCACCTCTGTGTAAAAGTAACAACATTATACCATCAAAAATAGCAGAATGCCAGATGCAATAAAAAACAACTAACAATATACCAATTAAAGCATACACGGTACAATAGAAATGCCGGAAAAAAAGCTCTATAATGTGTTTGTACGAGATCAACAGAAACGAGGTGCACAAAATGAAAAACTTATGCAAAAGAACGATGTCGCTCCTTTTGGTGCTGGTCATGGTCCTTGGCCTTGTGCCTGCCTTCGCCCTTGCGGCAGAAGCAGAGCCGCAGGCCGAGGGCTTCCGGATCGACTTCAAGGAAGTGGCAAAGGCGGCTTCGGAGCAGGATTTCTGGGATGACCTTGAGAGTGTCGATACCCAGAACGGCTACGAGACCAAGCGCGTAGGCAACATCGTGCGCGGTACGGCCATGACCGATACCCAGAGAGCGGCCTATGGCGAGCTGCGTACCTGGCTCGATGACACCTACGGCTGGACCATCAACGAAGGTGCGTCCTACTTTGACTATGCCTCCGGCGGCAACAGACTGTATCTGTGTGCTGATGACAATGTGGCATGGGGCATGAGCCTGAACACCTTCTACCGCAACTACTGTCTTGCGCTGGATGTGACGGTCCCCACCGCCGGTGAGTACGACCTGTCCGCGATCGTCAGCAAGACCATCAAGGGCAACCGCGATTTCCCCGTAGACGGCTGGGATACCACTCAGGGCGGCTATGTGGAGGTGCTGGTCAACGGTGAAGTGGTGGTCGAAAAGTATTGCTTTGAAGGCTCCGGCATTGAAAAGCTGGATATCGGCACTGTCTACCTTCTGGGCGGCAAGAACACCATCACCTTCAACGATGTGGGCAACTATGTTGGCACCACCTCTGCCACGCCCTGCTGGCATTTCAATCTGTGCAGTCTGACTGCGGAGGCCAAGCAGGCCGCTGCGGCGGCAGATGTGATCGCGCTGGACTTCAAGGGTGCGGCCAAGGCTGCTTCCAGGGAAGCCTTCTGGGATGACTTCGAGACAGTCAAAACGAAGGACGGCTATGATACCAAGCGCGTCGGCAATATCATCCGCGGTACTGCCATGACAGATGCCCAGCGTGCCGCCTACGGCGAGCTGCGCCTGTGGCTGGATGATACCTACGGCTGGACCATCAACGAAAAGCTCTCCTACTTTGACTATGCCACCGGCGGCAACCGTCTGTACCTTTGCGCCGATGACAATATCAACTGGGGCTTCAGCCTGAATACCTACTACCGCAATTATGGCCTCGGCATCGATGTGGAGGTGCCTGCGGCAGGACGCTACAATATGTCCATGGTGATCAGCAAGGCCGTCAAGGGCGTCAAGGATTTCCCTGTGGACGGCTGGGAGGATACCAACAGCGGTACAGTCGATATCTTTGTCAATGATGAGCTGATCTGTGATGAATACAGCTTCGAAGGCTCCGGCATCGCCCGTTCCGAGCTGGGTGCGGTGCTTTTGAAGGAAGGCAAGAACACCATCTACATCAACTCCTCCACCAACTATGTGGGCACCACCACGGCGACCCCCTGCTGGCACTTCAACCTGTCCAACATCACCTTCACCAAGCTGGACAAGGAAAAGGTAGCCGAAGAGACCGATAGAGAGGTCGGCCTTGTGGGCATCTATCTGCCCAAGGATGCTGTCATCACCCCTGATACCGCCTATGTTGTATCGGCCGATGAAGATATCGTTCGTGCCAGCATCACGGAAACGGGCAAGCTCTGCATTATGGGCATCATGCCCGGTGAGACCGTGGTCACAGTCAACTGTGATGGCTGCGATCCGGCGGAGATCCCTGTCGTTGTCACGCAGGTGGATGGCGCGGAGCGTCAGACCATCAAATTAGACTTCAAGGAATTTGCCCGTCAGGCACAGCAGCAGCCCTTCTGGGCAGACCTTGCCACGGCCGCCGATGAGAACACCAAGTACATCGGCAAGATCATGAATACCGATACGATCCCCGCCTCCCAGCAGGATGCCTACGATCGGCTGGTCGCATGGGGCATGGAGAATTTCGGCTGGACCATCGATGAGGCCGCCTCCGGCTTCAAGAGCTATTGGAAGCGCCTGTACTTCAACGGTCAGGAAAATATCCCCTTCGGTCTTGCCATGTACACCTACTACCATGGTTCCGAGGAGCCCTCCCGTTCCAAGCTGGGCTTCACGGTGGATGTGCCCGCCGCAGGCTGGTATCAGATCGACCTTTCCGCCTTCCGTCAGAACGGCGACTGGTCCTTCCATGGCAGCACCATCGGCTATGCCGGCTCCGGCGGTGACCGCATCGCCATCTATGTCAACGGGCAGGAGGTCTACTACGACTATTCTCTGGTCGGTGACAACTATCTGATCCATGAGGATATGGGTGCGGCCTACTTTGAAGCAGGCGAAAACTCCGTGGTCGTGGATTCGGTATTCTCCTATAACGATACCGGAGTCAGCGGCCGAAGCAATACTCTGCTGATGGATATGACCATCGAGCCGCTCAACGGCATCGTGGTACAGGAGTACCTGAGCGCTGTTCTTACCCTGAATGAGACCTACTTCTCCTTCGATGCCGATGTCTCCGGCCTCAGCGTGGAGAGCCTCAATGAGATGATCGCCACCGCAACGGTCAATGCCTCCGGTGTCGTGACTGTCAACGGTGTTACCGAAGGCAGGACCAAGCTGTTGGTCACCCGCGGCGATGAGGTCCTGTGCATCATCCCGGTGGAGGTCGTCGCCTTTGGCGGCACGCTGGATGAGCTGCAGGGAAATGTGGTCAAGACTGACTTCATGTTCTTCGCAGACCGCGCCGCAGAGCAGGAGTGGTGGGCACCGGAAGGCGACACCATGACCGTCTCCTCCGATACAGAGGCTGTGACTGCATGGCTCGATGAGAATACACGCTGGAATGTGGCTGACGGTGAGATCGCCGTCAACGGCGGCAGCGAGAACTACGGCATCGCTGTTTCCGACAGCGTTTCTCTGGATGTGAGTATCCCTGCGGAGGGCCTTTACAATGTCACTGTGGAATATCTGGCAGGCGGCGGTGTGCTGGATGTGGAAGACATCTATGCAGGTCTTGACACCGCAGGTCAGACCGCAGCGGTCAAGAAGAGCCTTGGCTGTTCCGAGTTCTCCAAGGGCGGCAACACCGTGACCTTCACTGCTCACGGCGAAGTGTACCTGCGTGCTGTCAGCTTTACCCCACTTGGCTCCGTGCAGACGGAAGTGGGCGCGGATCAGTATCTGGATCTGAATAAGACCTATCTGGCTTTTGATGAAGACGCGGCTTCTTACACCGCTTCGATCTCCGGCTCTGCCGCGCAGGTGCGAGTGGATACCGATGGGGAGCTGGT
Source organism: Oscillospiraceae bacterium (assembly GCA_017440525.1). GTDB lineage: Bacteria > Bacillota > Clostridia > Oscillospirales > Oscillospiraceae > Avoscillospira. The sequence continues at coordinate 4,508 of JAFSHB010000146.1, forward strand.
CATTACCGGCAATTCTGTCGGTGATGCCGCGTTGACTGTCGCAGGTGACAAGACCTTCTCCGTTCCTGTGAAGGTGGTCGCGGCAGGAGATATGGACCGTGTCATTTATAAGGCCGATGATATGAAGAGCGAAGTCCTCGGTGTCGGTGATGTGGCAGAAGGTGCGCTGACTGCTCTGACTGTCAATGGCACGAGACTGGCTGAGAAGTATCTGACTTCTTACGGTGCGCTCTACTACACTTCTTCTGACAGCGCTGTTGCCAAGGTCGATCAGCGCAGCGGCGACATCACCGCTGTGGCGGAAGGTACTGCCGTTGTGACGGCCTTCGTGCTGGTCGATGGAAAGACCATGAAGGACTCTGTGACCATCTCGGTCAGCGATGATACGGACCTTGTCTCCATCGATGTGATGGGTCCTGTGGACTATGTGGCGGTCTCCAATGAACTGCAGCTCAGAGCCACAGGGCTCAAGTCCTCCGGCGCTGCTGCCAATATGGCAAGCTTCCCTGTATCCTGGTCTGTCAGCGATGAGACTATCGCGACCATCAATGAAAACGGTCGTCTGACCGGTATCAGCGAAGGCACCGTGGTCGTTACCGCAACTGTCGGCGTGGACAAGATGCCCATCACCGACACAGTCGAGATTCGGGTCGTGCGCGATTCGGAGCTGGCAGGCGATCTGATCACCATCCTCTTCGGCGAATCCCGTGATGTGGATCCTCCGATCCTGGAATGGACGCTGGAGCATGAAGGTGTCCGCCTCGTTCCCGAGGAGACTGTCGATGGCGGTACCAAGATCTTCCTCAATGCCTCCAAGGGCCTGCGTCTGGCAGCCCCCAAGGGCGAAGGTGTGACGCTGGAATTCGTGGTCAAGAAGTCCGGCTGGTATCATACCTATATGTCCGGTCTGCAGTTGACCTCCACCGGCGGCATCACCTATGCCTATGTGGACGATAACTTCGTGGGCATCATGGATACCGGCGCCGCCAACTCCAATGACGGCGCAGGCGGCAAGATGAGCACCGTCTATCTGGAAGCAGGCATCCATAAGATCCGTGTGATCGCACAGGAGAACTGTCAGGTCATGCTGGGTACTGTCATCTTTACGCCCACGAAGGATCCCAGGACCGTGCAGGTCGAGCTTTCCGCACCGGAGAGCATGATCACCGGTCAGACGGCAGAGATCTCCGCCGCCTTTACCGATGCCAACGGTCTTGGTTTCCTTGCCATGCGTACCGATGCCGACCCCGGCTGCACCAACTACTATGATATCACCTCCTCCGATACCAAGGTCATCAAGGTGGACGGGAACACCGTTACTGCGGTCGGCGCAGGCAAAGCCAAGCTGATCGCGGCCTGTGAACTGGCAGGGGAGACGGTCACGAAGGAAGTGACCGTGCTGGTCACCGATGGTGATATCGTCCGGGCTGAGCTGTCTGCGGAAGAGACCACCGTCAAGCCCGACCATGCACCCATCCCCCTGACTGTGACGGCCTTCGGCCTTGACGGCGAGGCGCTGGAGGCTCTGCCCGAGGGCACGACCGTCAGCTACCGGAGCAGCAAGCCTGAGGTCGCTGCTGTGGATGAGACCGGTGTCGTGACCCTCACCGGCAAGGAGGGCGTTGCCCTCATCACTGTGACCCTCTCCGAGGCAGGCAGAACGGTGGAGGCCACCATCTGGATCACCTCCACCAAGGGCAAGACCGAGCCGACTGTCTTTACCTACGAAGAGCGTGAAGCCGCACAGGAAAATGTGCTGAAGTACGACTGGGCATGGCAGAAGAAGGAAGCTGTCGTGGCAAAGGCCGACTACTATGTGGAAAACTTGGAGCACATCTATAACATGTGGATCCCCGAGACCTTCCCCAGAGCAGTGCAGGTCGGCTTCCGCGGTGATAACAACTATCGCTACTGCCGCTACTGCGGTGTGGATCTCGTTTCCAACTACCATGCATATCCCTACCTGGTCAATCCCATTGAAAACCCCTGGAAGATCACCTGTCCCGCCTGTAAGCGCGATTTCCCCTCCAACGACTTCGGTGCCTACTACGAATCCGGTCTTGGCGAGGACGGCCGCTTCCATGAGGAGATGGCAGATAAGAGCCTGCTGACCAACGACCTGTACCCCGAAATGGGCGAGGGTTGGGGCGTTGACGACGGCTGGGGCTACAAGGCAGCCGATGGCTCTGTCCATACCTACATTGCATTCTATCTGGCTTGTGTGTTCGAAGGCCTGTACAGAGAGCATCCCATGTCCGATATCATGAATGCGCTGCGTGATGCCTACCTCTACACCGGCGATGAAAAGTACGGCTCTGCCGGCGCGATCCTGACCGACCGTCTGGCGGACATCTACCCCGAATACGAAGTGTATCAGTATGACTGGTCCTCCTACTGCTTTGCCGATGCGCTTTCCGGCCGAGGCAAGTTCATCGGTCTGACCTGGGACGGCATCATCTCCAAGTCGCTGTCCCGTTATGTGGATACCTTCTGGCCCGCCGCCGATAACCCCGATGTTGTGGAGTTTATCCGCGAACACGGTGCGGGTTTCAAACAGATGGATCCCGAAGATATCACGCCTGACTACCTCCGCAAGAACGCCGAGGACGGCATTTTGCTTGAGATCTTCGAGGAAGCCAAGCGCGGCTTCGTGCAGGGCAACTTCGGTATGTCCGAGGCCGGTGTCTCCTATGCGGCTCACACCCTCAACCGCCTGCCCGAGAGCCAGGAGATGATCGACTGGGTCTTTGCTTCCGAGCAGTTCTTCGGTTCCGGCCGCGAGTATGTGGTCACCGGCGGTGATGTGCTGCGTACTCTGGTCAACAATGTCAGCCGTGACGGCTTCGGCAACGAAGGCTCCACCACCTACAACCAGCTCATGGTCGGCAACATGATCGACCTTGCAGACGCCTTGGACGGCTTCGATCTGGTCGAAGGCTACGACCTTTGGAAGAACCAGAAGTTCGTCAATATGCAGATCGGTCCTATGCGTATGATCTCCATGGGCGCACTGACTCCCGCCATCCATGAGGGCGGCAATCCCCAGCAGCTGAATTTGACTCCCAGTCTGGATTACATGATCACCGCCTTTACCAAGACGAAGCATCCCGAGCTGGCGCAGGGCATCTACGCCGTCAACGGCAACTCTGTCAGCGGCATCCACGCCGATATCTTCACCAAGGATCCCGAAGGCATCCAGGCGGAGGTCCTGAAGATCGTCAAGGATGAAGGTACCTGGGATATGTCCGATTCCGATATGCTCTCCGGCTACGGTATCGCCATGCTCCGCGAGGGCCCCAGAGATTATCTGGGCAAGACCAATGCCCATGAGTTCTCCACCTACTGGATGGGCTTCGGCTACACCTACGGCGGCCACTGCCAGTTGGAGAGCCTGCACATCGATGTGGAAGCCTTTGGTCTGGCGCTCAGCTCCTCCAACGGCTATCCTGCCATCGTGCAGTCCACCGATCCCCAGCGTATGCAGTGGGACAGAAACACTGTCTCCCACAACACCGTCGTGGTCGATGATAAGATGCAGAACCTGACCTATGAGGCAGGCACGCCCTATCACTTCGTGGATGACGGCTATGCCAAGGTCATGGATATCGAGCACAACGAGAGCTACGAAGAGGCGGATATCTACAGAAGAACAGTCGTTGCAGTGGACAACGGTGACGGCGTCCACTATGCTGTGGACTTCTTCCGTGTCCTGGGCGGTCATGAGCATGTCTATTCCTTCCATGCCATGGCAGATACCGATCCTGCCCTCACCGGCCTTGATATGGATCATCAGGCCATGGGCACCTACGCAGGTCCCGAGAAGCCCTACGGCGATGCACCCATCTACGGCACCAATGCCAACAACGGCTACACCTGGCTGTATGATGTCTATCGTGATGCCGAGCCTGAGACCACCTTCACCGTGGACTGGTCCATCAAAGACTTCCATCACAGACTGGCGACCACCGACGGCATCCATCTGAAGCTCCACATGGTCTCCGAGGAGCCTATGAATGAAGTGGCGCTGGCCAACGGCGATCCTCCTCCCACCAAGAACAACGCCATGATCGACCATATGGAATACATGCTGGTCAGAAGAAGCGGCGAAGAGGGCATGGACTCCCTGTTCACCACCGTTATCGAACCCTATCAGTATAACTCCTATGTGGCAGCCACCGAGCTGGTGCCTGTGGAACTGCTCGAAGGCACCGAGGGCATCACCGACCGTGCCGCCGCCATGAAGGTCACCTTGAAGAGCGGCAGAGTGGACTATGTGGTCTATGCCACCAATGCAGACTGCCTCTACCGCATCGATGATCTGTTCGACTTTATGGGCTTTGCCGGTGTCGTCTCCTATACCGATGGCATCATCACCTACGCATGGGGCTCTGAAGCCACCACCGTGGCGGATATCATCGAGGACGAGCAGGCTTCTGTCAAGGGTACTGTCACCGACTTCACCAAGGGCATCGTGCTGGAAGGCTACACCGTCACTGTGGAGATGGATCAGCCTGTCTCTGCCGAGACGCTCACCGACCGCTACATCTATGTGGAGACCGATGGCGTGGAGAACGGTGTCTACCGCATCTATGGTGCGCAGGTCGATGGCACCACCGCGATCTTGGATCTGAAGCATCAGACGCTGGTACGAGAGTATATCGATCCCTTCGCTTTGGATAAGGGCTACCGTTATAACATCGCAGAAGGCCAGAGCTTTACGATCCCTCTGTCTGCCTCCTTTGATGTTGGAAGCTGGTTCACCTATACTGCAGATCAGGTGCTCAAGGTCGGCAATAAGCAGACCCTGACCCTCGGTAAGGCAGGAAGCGGCGCGGCCTATGAAGTCGAGGGCCTGCCCACCTCCGCCAAGGTCGATGACAAGACCGGCACTGTCACTTGGACGCCCTCCAGAACGCAGACAGGCCGCTATCCCGTCACCGTTAAGGCGGTGGTGGATGGCGAGGTCATGGGCGAGATGGAATTCGTGATCTATGTGGTCAGCTACACCGGATCTTCCTATGAAGCCCATGCCTGTTCCCATACCAAGGCAGTGAACTATGAGGCTGACGGCATGATCGAGACCGTCTGCCCCGCCTGCGGCACAGTCTCCAAGACTGCTGCACCTGTCGGCAAGTTCGCCTTCGTTGGCTCCAACATGACGCTGGGCAACGAGCTGAAGCTGAACTTCATGGTAAACACTTCCGA
>JAFSHB010000147.1 GCA_017440525.1 Oscillospiraceae bacterium
CGGCGTTACCGTCTGCATCCACGACCACCACTTCGATGGCATCTGCCATCTCCTTGGCGGCAACGGACTGGCTCACGAAGCTGTAGGTGCTGTTGTACCTGTTGAAGCTCGCTTCCACGGTCTCACCCTTATGAGTGATGAGAGCGGTATAGCCGTCCTTCAAGTCGGAAGTGTTCACCATGAAGTTCAGCTTCAGCTCGTTGCCCAAAGTCATGTTGGAGCCAACGAACTTGAACTTTTCGGTCACTTCGGGCTCGTCCTCCACAGCGGTCTTGGTGATCGTGCCGCAGGCGGGGCAGACGGTCTCGGTCATGCCATCCACGGTGTAGGTCACAGCCTTGCTGTGGCTGCACTTGGAAGCCTCGTAGGCAGAGCCGGAGTAGTTCATCACATAGATGGTGAAGGACATGGTCGCCATGACATCGCCCTCGGCATCGACCGCCTTGACAGTGATGGGATAGCGGCCGGTCTGCGTGCGGGAAGGCGTCCATGTGATCGTGCCTGTTCTGCTGTCGAACTTGGCAGATGTGGGCAGTCCCTCCGCCTCATAGGTGACGCCCATACCGCTGATACCAGCAGTCAGGACCAGCTTGTTGCCGGCCTTGACGACCTGATCGGTGGTGTAGTTGAAGTAGGTCATGGCGTCGAAGTCGGAGGACAGCGGGATCGAGAAGGTCTGACCCTTGCCGATGTTGTAGATGTATCCAAGCTCCATGTTGAAGGCATCCACATAGCCGCGGATAAAGTCCTGATGGCCCATATCCAGCGTGACGGTGCCATCTGCATTGCGGACAGCGCCCAGGATCTCATAGACACCGTTCTGATGGCGATCGTTGTTCACATAGATGTAGCGGCCTTCCAGCTCCTTCACATCGATGCTTTCATTGACGCTGACCGTCATGGTGTAGTTCTCAGACAGCTCACCGGTGAAGTCCAGAACGGTACCGGTCACGGCATCCAGTGCGCCTTCCAGTGCTTCGCCCAGCTTGGCATCGCACAGGGAGGACGCTTCACAGCCATAGGCATAGACCAGAGCATCATCACGGTAGGAAGCGACACCTGCAAAGCCCTTGAAGGTGAACCTGCCGCCATCGATGGCGTAGGTGCGCTCGGGGTTGGTGGTGTAGACGATGTAGTCCACACGGCCGGTGTTGAGGATCGTCTTGACGGCGATACAGCGCTCATTGAGGATCGCATCGCCCTCGATGGGCTCGATCTCCACCAGCTCCGCGTCGATGACCTGGAGCTCAGTCTGATAAGGCTCGATGACGGAGGTGAACAGGGTGTCAAGGCCCGGTTCGCCGGAGCTGCGGACCAGCATGAACTCCACATGATCGGGGGCTCTGCCGTCCTGTGCAGGCTGACCGTTGGCCAGCGCCACCTCAGCCAGAGGCTTCTCGGAGAGCATGGTCAGTCTCATATGGATACCATTGGAGGTGACCAACTGATGCTGGTAGTCCTCGATCGCCCAGTCCACAGTGAACTTGGTGCCGGGGGTCTCATCGCGGTAGACATCCCACAGCCAGTTGTAGCCGGAGCCGGTATTGATCGCGGCGCCCTCTTCCTTGTTGTAGATGTAGTCACCGAAGGGCACATCGGGGCTCTCATAAGTGCCCATGGGCTGATGGACCATGTCAAGGCCCTCGGTGGTGGGATCGATCCTGGTCGCGCCATGGAAGGAATAGACATGCTCGGAGCCGCCCAGGATACGGAAGAAGTCCACACATAGTCGACACCGTTATCGCCCTGTACGGTCACAACAGTACGGCGATAGATATCGGTCTGTGCGTAGGATGCGGGGGCATCGGCATCCATGATCTTGACCTTGCCGGCATCCTCGAAATGCAGGGGGAAGCCGGATTCGGAATTGGAGACCTGACAGGAATCATCGACCACGACCGTGTTATTGGAAACGGTATTCTGGATCCACTGCAGGCGGTTGTAGCTGTCGCCGGACATGACCTGGGGATAGCCCATGTTGCCGTTGAGGGGCAGGCCGAAGGCGGACAGTTCCATGTTCATGGCTTCAAAGTGGGTATGGGAGTCGGTCTTGCCGTAGCCCATCCAGAAATCGAAGAACTGCTCCTCGTTTGCGCCGGCCACATAGGTCTCGGGGCCGCGTCTGAGGATGGACATGCCGTAGCCCTTGAGCAGGTCGGAGCGGCTCATATCCCACTGACCGTATTCGTCCACGGTCTTCTGGATCCTGGTGCGGAGACCACTCTCGGGGTCCTTGGTGTAGATGTCTGCATGCAGGCCATCCACGGAGTTGCCGTTTCTGGAGTAGATCGCCTGTGCGATCTCCGGGTCACCGGTGGCGATAAAGGCAGGCATCAGCACCTCGGGCTGCACCAGAGCAGGCAGAGCCTGGAACGCGCCGGGGGTCTCATGGAGATCGTGGCACAATCTGCCGCAGCAGGTGACCTTCATGTAAGCGCGGTACATATTCAGGAACTTGGGATGCTCCCACAGGTTGGCGCTCTCCACCTTGTCGTAGCCGTTGAGTGCATCGGCGCAGTCCAGAAGGTTGGTCAGCCAGATGTAGTTATAGCTCATGGAGCCTTCGTTGCCGAAGCCGTCGCGGCAGACCTCCTCCACCAGCACGCGGTTGACATCGCCGCCGGTGTTCCAGCCATTTTCGGTAGTACCGCCCTTGTCGCTGGCCTTGAAGATCCAGTTGATCAGGTCTTCGGTCTCGGGGTTGGAATCGAGGCACACGGCAGTCAGGGCCGCGCCTGCCTGCGGGATGCCGAAGTTGCCCCAAGCCTTACCGCTGTAGTAGGACTTGATCGCTTCACGCAGGATGCCGTTCTCGGCATTCTGTCTGATCTGATCGGGCGTGATATCCTCAGGCTCCAGACCCTTGAGGGATGCCTTGCCGCGGAGATATTCCACGACCTCCGTGTTATCGGCACAAGGCCAGAAGGCATCCACAGCCTTGGCAAGACACTGGATCAGGATGGATTCCCAGATCAGGTCGGTGACCTTACCGAAGTTACCGGCGTTGCCGGAGTACCAGGTGCGGTGCTTGCTCCAGTGAGACAGGTCATGCCCGGGATAGATATCGGCATAGCGGTCGATCAGGATCGCGCCGGCGTTGCCGTACTTCTCATCGCCGGTGAAGATATAGGCTTCACGCAGGGCATCGAGGACGGAGGTCGCGCCGTGAGGACCGGAAGATCCGCTGACGGTGTAGAGGTTGAAGGTAACATAGTAGCCAATGAAGAGGTAGGCACGCTCGTTGCCGTCCACGGCATATTCACCGGGGAACCAGCCCCAGCCGTTGTCCACGCCCCACTTTTCGCCCCGCTCGGGGTACAGCTCATTGACGAGGTACTTCTCGCCGCCGTTGGCCATGGCGCGGTCGATGGTGAAGCGGCCTCTCTCATCCAGACCCAGCTTGTAGAAGCTCTCGAAGTCGTTGGAGGGGAAGTCCATCTTACAATGGGGGCAAGTGACCTTCCAGGGGTTCTCGATGGGATCGACCAGATAGTGGTAGGCCGTACCGTAGCCAGCGGCGACAAGGTCTGTGCCGCAGCCGGGGCAGATGGCATAGTCGGTGTCGCCCAACAGGGTCAGACGGGAGTTCTTGGGGATGCCCTCATGCATGAAAGCCTCGTAGAGCGCATCGATGTTCTCCACATAGTAGTCCGCCAGCTTGACAGCGGCCTCCTTCTCCTGCCATGCCCAGTTGTACTTGAGCACATTCTCCTGCGCGTTGGCACGCTCTTCATAGGTGAAGATGGTGGGCTCGGACTTGCCGGAGGTGATGGTGATCCAGATCTCCAGAGAGATCTTGTGACCGCTCTCATCCACCACAGCGGTGATCAGGGTAGAGCCCTCCTTGGTGCCGGGGGTCACAGTACCATCGGCAGAGACAGCGGCGATCTGGGGATCGGCGCTGGTGTAGGTGACGGTGGTGCCCTCAGGCAGAGCAGACAGCTCGCCCTCAAGGCTCGTGGCCTTGATGGTCAGGGGGAAGGGATCGTCACCGGGACGGTGGGTGGTAAAGTCTGCATCCAGCTCAGCAGAGACGATGATGCCGTTCTCCACGACCACAGGGATCTCCTGCACCACGGTCTCACCCAGGATCTCGGCAGTCACGGTGATGGTGACTTCACCTGCCTTATGGGCATTGAGGTAGGTAGTGAAGAGGTCTCTTGTGATGCTGACCACGGAAGGATCGGAGGAGACTGCCATATAGTAGTTGGTGTAGTCAGGCTTGGCAGTCTCATAATGGAGGAACCACTCAGCCTGATTGGCATCTCTCATGTCCAGCTCCAGCGTGGTCTGCTCGCCTGCGACCAGCGTATCCTTGGCTGCAGAAGCAGTGAAGCGGACCTCGTTGGGGTCGTCCACAGGCCAGAAGCGGACCTGACCGGCGGTGATGGATCTTGCTTCCTCCGCCTTGTAGCGCATGGTGTGCTTACCGGCTTCCAGCCAGATGGTGTTGTAGACGCCGCCTGCTTCATAGTTGGAGGCAGCATCTGCACCAAAGTCGGGAGAGCCGATATAGGTATCATCCACATAGAAAGAGGTCAGACAGCCCACATAGTACAGAGAGTAGCCTCTGGGCTCTACACGGTACCAGCCGGAGCGCTTGATCATGAAATCGATGACCAGCTCGCCGCCCACAGGTACGGGGAACTTGAAGCCGCCCTTGTGCCATTCATTGCCCTCAAGGCCCTTGTAGGTGCGTTCACGGTCGATCTCGATGCCGTCTTTTTCCAAGCTGGCTGTCTCCAGCTTGGGCGCGCCTTCGTTGTAGAACTTGAATTCCACGACCTTGCCGGGGGCATCCTCGTTGGCAGCCACGGTGATGAGCATGGTATCCTCGATCACAGCATCCTCCACGCCGATGGTGGCCTTGACGGTGACGGTGCCTGCCTTAACAGCAGTCAGGATACCCTCAGAGGTGATGGTGGCGACGGTCTCATCGGAGGTGCTCCACGCCACGGGATACTTTGCCATATCCGCCTTGACACCGGAGGACTTTTGGCCTGCCACGGAGAAGTGCAGGAGGTTGCCCTCTGCCACCTGTACGGAAGACGCGTCGATCTCGATAGAAGCAAGGTCAGTATCATCGGTGACAGTGATGAGCGCCGTATCCTTGACGGTCTTATCGCCAAGGAGGGCATAGGCCGTGATGACGGCTGTGCCTTCACCGACGCAGGTGACCTTCCCGGTGTAAGGCTCAACGGTGGCGACCGTCAGATCGGAGGAGGAGAAATAGATGCTGTCGAAGTCCTCCCAGGCAAGGGGGGTCAGCTCGGTGGTGCGGCCTGTGACGGCGCTCTCAGCCGTGCCGCCATGGGGCAGGACCAGAGACTCGACACCGTTGAGTGTCACCGTGATATCGCGGATGACCTCAGGCATATTGGTGGCGGTGATCTCCAGCGCACCCGTTCTCGTAGCCTTGCCGACCGTAGCCGTAGCAAGGACGGAGCCGGTGTCATTCTTGCCGACCAGCTGCACCTTGGCGGTGGCGGCCTCACGGGTCAGCTCAAATCCGGCGGGCTTGTCCTCGATGACGGCAGGCTCGGAGATCACGGTGATGACATCGGCGTTGCCGCTCTCAAAGGTGATATTGTTTCTCAGTGTGCCCTTATCAAGGGTCAGATAGTTGCCGGTGGTGGAGACAGGTCTGGCTGTGACGGTGGCCTTCATCTTATCGGCGCGCAGTTCGCCGTCTGCCACCACTTCCATGGTCTCGAAGCCCACTTCGCGCACTTCGATATCATCGAACCAGAAGGTGCCCTCCCAGCCGGTCAGATCCTTGTCGGCAGGAGATGCATAGTGGCAGTTGTAGGTGATGCGGGGCATGCCGAATACGGAGCCTTCACCATCGGCAGGGCCGCGGGCATAGACCACCATATCATGCCACTGGCCTTCCTCGTAGTTGAAGAAGGGCAGGATGATGCCGGTATAGAGCTTGTTGACATTGCCGCCTACACCGAAGCCGTTGCCATAGTAGTCGTAGATCTGCACCGAGATGCGGGGATCGTACTTGGCGCCCTCGGCGCGCTTGTAGCCCTCATACTTGAAGCGGAAGTGCATCTCATACAGATGACCAAGCTCCATGGTGGCCATATTGCCGTTTTTCGGCACATAGGCCGGGCTCTTGGACTGATTCTGTGTCACATTGGGGTCATGCTCCAGCTTCAGAGCCATATTGCCTGTGCCGTCATCGACGATCTGGGAGCTGAGCCACTGACTGTCGGAGGGGGCGATCAGGCCGTCCCACTTGGAAGCATCATCAAAGGAGGAGATCGCAGGGGCCAGTTCATTTTCGCCCATGTCATCCACCGTGATGACCAAGCTGTCGGTAAAGACCGTATCATCCTGCTGTGCGGTGATGGTGACAGTCACCTCACCGTTGGCAAGGGTCTCGAAGGTATGGGTGTCCGCATCGATCTCGATGATTCCGGCTTCGGACACGGCATAGGAGATCTCCACCTCTTCAGGGGTCATGGCCGCGCCGTCGTCGCCCATCATGTCAAATCCAAACTTCTGGAAAGTGGCTCTGGGCAAGAGACCGGAGACATTGCCCACGACCTCCGCATCCATGGAGACCAGCTTTGCGGTGGGCAGGACGGTGACAGGGACCGTCACCGCGTCGATCACGCCGCCCACATTGGCAGTGACCGTGACCCAGGCATCATCGGAAGCCTGCAGGCCCATGACCTCCAGCTTTGCTTCGGAGCTGAGGGTGGCGGGAACGATCTGGGCCTCGAGGACTGTCTCATCAGAGACCTCCAGATCCCACACGGCATCCACGGCGCTGTTGGCCATGCCGCTGACGATCAGCTTCGTCTCGGCAGGACGCAGACGCTTCTCGGTGATGCCCTTGGCACTCAGGCGGATGGTGGGCTCCTCTGTGGGGAGCAGCTCCAGACCCAGGCACTGCACCTTGGCGGTGTTGCCGCCCATGCCGTTGTCCTTGCCGGTGACAGCCAGACGCAGGGTATGCTCGCCCGCAGTCAGCTCCACCTCACCAAGGCGGTCGAAGGCGGCGATCTTATCGTCGCTGTCGTAGGTATTGACGGTACCGAGGTAGCGGTCGTCTACATACACACTGACCTTGCCGCCCGAACTGCTTCGTATGAATCGCAGGACAGGCTCATACCAGCCGTCCTCAGAGACCTCGATGGCGATCTCCCCGGAGGCGCTGTCGCCGGACAGCACGGTATCCGTGAGATCGTAGCTCTCGCCGCAGTATTCCTCCACCACCACAGGGATGATGATATCGCCTACGGCGATCTGAGCTTCACCGGTCTGCACTGCCGTCATGGTCAGGAGCGTGCCGTCCAGCTCGGCGCCCACCACATCGGTGTCGGAGGACACAGCCTCACCGAGGAACTCGTCCTGATAACCAAGGTAAGAAGCACGCAGATCCAGCACACGGGTGCTGCCGACCTTCAGCGTCTGCACATTCAGAGGCTCGAAGGTGATGGAATTGAGATTGATATTGCATCGGCCGGAGACAACGGTGGAAGCGCCGTCAAAGGCATGGATGGAGTTGAGATATACGGAGTTCTCGCCTTCATTGAGCCAGACCTTGCCGATGTTGTTCACAGCACCGTAGTGGGTGGCTGTGTTGGCATAGTCTCTTGCACTGAAGGAGTAGTCGTTATAGACCTTCTGACCGTTGACATACACATCCACATGACCGCCGCCGGAGCCGCCGATGGTCATGGACTCAGTGCTGTAGCCGGTATTGGAGCGGAAGGCATCCAGCTCCATGGAATACCAGCCGGATTCCTGTGCAGTCACGGTAAAGGCCAGCTTGGCGCGCTCAGGCACGGTGCTGTTGCCGTGGTAGTAGCACCAGTAACTGATGCCCCAAGGCACATTGGGGTCGGCATTGAAGAAGGCGCGCTTCCAGTTGCTGTTGAATTCGCAGATGCTCTCATCGATCGTCCAGCTTTCGTTCTCGGCCAGATGATCGCGCATAGCCTGATAAGCATCACGCCGTTCCGCGCTGACAGTATCGTTGTTGTTGATACGGCCGATGTAGCGGGTATTGGCATCGGTGGCGCCCAGATCGTCCCACCAATCCTGTGCGGAGGCTTCTCTGGCAAATGCCTTGAAGTCGATCACGATGGGAGTCTTTGCCTCGTTGACGAGTGCTTCCACCGTCACAGGGATGGCAAAGAGCGCCTCGCTGCCGTCAAGAACGGTCACTTCGCCCTCACCGGCACAGACAGCCTCGATGACAAGCTGACCATCCTCGAAGGACGCACGGAACAGCGCCTCATCAGAGCTCTCGGCAGTCAGAGCCGCGGTATCATCGGTGAAGGCCAGCCAGGAGGTGGTCAGATCGTAGGAATATGCATTCTCTTCCATGACTGTGAGGCCCGCCAGAGGCTCAAAGGTCATGGCATTGAGGGTGATGTTGCAGCGGCCGGAGGTCGTGACCGTGGGGCCGTTGAAGGCATAGATCGAGTCGAGGATCACGGAGTTCTCGCCCTCTTCAAGATACACAGCGCCCAGATTATCCACCGAGCCGTAGTAACGGGCGGTGTTGGAGTAGTCTCTGGTGCTGAAGGAGTAGTCCTCATGGATCAGCGCGTCGTTGACATAGATATTCACATGTCCGCCGCCGCCACCTTGGTTGTGGCAGATGGACTGCGCCTGGTTATAGTATTCGCTGGAGCGGAAGGCATCCATCTCCAGACGGTACCAGCCTGCGGCAGGAGCTGTCACCGTCATGGCAAATTTGCCCTTGTCGGGAACAGCGCCGTTGGCATGGTAATAAGTATAGAAATTGAGGCCCCAAGGCATATCCGCATCGGTATTGAAATAGGCACGCTTCAGGTCGCCTTCAAAACCGCTGAGGGTCTCATCGATGTTCCACACCTCGTTTTCGGCAAGATACGCCCGCATATCGGCATACGCCTGCTTCTGCGCCGCCGTCATGGGGTTGTTGTTATCCTTTTTGCCGATGAAGCGGGTATCCTCATCGGTGGCGCCGAGGGCATCCCACCAGTCCTCCGCAGACGCATCTCTGGCGAACTGCTTGAAGTCGATGGTGATGGTCTCAGGGCTCGCCTCTGCTTCTGCGGCCGCCGCGCCTGCCGGGATCATCCCCAGCAGCATGACCAGCGCCAGAAGCAGGCACAAAGTCTTGTTCCATACAGAGTGTTTCATAATGCGTACCTCATTTCGTGAGATAGAGTTTTCCGGTGTAAGCACCGGTCAGGTCGTCACATCGTCCTGTGGCGATCTGACCGAAACTCACAGGCTCGGCGCGCTTCGGCAGATCTTGCATAGTCTCATCATACCACACACCAGTCTATCGCTCCATAGCAAAATCCGACTTTCATCAGTAGATCCCGACTTTTTGAAGCGCTGCGGAGCAGCAGCAACGAAAGGCGGCCATCGGCCGCCCATGAACTGCCTGCACGCGGGCGAGCGATGCTCGCCCCTACGGACGATGTTCGACGGTGCGCCGTAGGGGCCGACCCGCGTGTCGGCCCGAAACTGCCTGC
>JAFSHB010000018.1 GCA_017440525.1 Oscillospiraceae bacterium
CCGCAGGCGGGGCAGACGGTCTCGATCATGCCGTCAGCCTCAAAGCTCACAGCCTTGGCGTGGTTACACTTGGAAGCCTCATAGGAAGATCCGGTGTAGCTGACCACATAGATCACGAATTCCATCTCACCCATGACTTCTCCATCCTGCATAGCCTTGACGGTGACGGGATAGCGGCCTGTCTGGGTACGGGAGGGCGTCCATGTGACGGTGCCGGTCTTGGCATCGACCTTGGCAGAGGTGGGCAGTCCCTCGACCTCATAGGTGACACCTGCACCCACCACACCGGTGGTGAGGGTCAGCTTGTTGCCGGTCTTGACGACCAGATCTTTCGTGTAGGTGAAGAGATCTTCCACATCAAAGCGGGCAGACAGAGGGATCGTATAGGTCTGATCCTCGCTGATGTTATACACATAGCCGCGATCCAGATCGCGCTTATCCACATACTCACGCACCAGCGTCTGGGTATAGAGATCCAGGACGGCGGTATCGCCGCTGACCTCCGCGCCGTAGATGCGGTAGGCGGCATTGCGGTAGCCGTCGTTGTCCACATAGATATAACGGCCTGTCAGTTCCTCGGCAGAGACAGGATCATCCATCTCCACGGTCATGGTATAGCCATCGATGTCGATGCCCTTGGTGAAGTCGGTGACAGTGCCTGTGACCTTGGCCTGTGCGTCAGTCACCACATCCGCCACCTGCTCGGCTTCGCTTCCCCATGCGTAGACCAGCGCGCCGTTCTCATAGGAGCAGACGCCGGTAAAGCCGCGGAACCGGAACTTTCCATCGATCTCATAGGTGCAGTCCGCGTTGGTGGCATAGACCACATAGTCTACGCGACCGGAGGTCAGAGTGACCTTGACGGCGGCGGCACGGTCTGCCACCCGCTCTGTGCCTTCGACCAAGACCACCTCTGCCGTTTCCACGGATGCGATATAGGAGCCGATCTTATAAGGCTCGATGACAGCGGTGAACAGGCTGTCCATGCCGTTGTCACCGCTCCTGCGGATCAGGGCATACTTCATGGTATCGGGGTTGGAGCCGTTCTCCGGCGGGCGGGCATCCGCCAGCGCCACCTCGGTCATGGGCTCCTCGGAGACCATGTGCAGCTTCATATGGATGCCCTGAGAATCGGGCAGGCGGTGGACGAAGTCCTCGATGGGCCAGTCGATGGAGAAGGAGGTCTCAGGAGAATCGTCACGGGAGACATTCTTCAGCCAGCTGTAGCCCGCTTCCATATTGTAGGTCACATTGCCTGTGCCGGAGGCATCATAGTCACCGAAGGGGATATCCGCACCGGCATAGGTGCCCATGGGCTGCCTGACCATGGAAAGGCCCTCCGTCGCAGGATCCTTCCGGGTGGCAGCATGGAAGGAATAGACATGCTCGGATCCGCCCAGCACACGGAAGAAATCGACGGCATAGTTCACATCCTCGCCGGAGCCGTTGTCCACGACCACCATCGTTCTTCTGTAGATATCTGTTTGCGCGTAGGCATTGGAGGCGTCGGCATCCATGACCTTGACCTTTCCGGCATCTTCAAAGTGCAGGGGGAAGGAGCCGTAGGCCATGGTGGACTGACCGTGATCGTCTACCACGACGGTATTGAAAGAAGTGGTATTTCTGACCCACTGCTGACGCTCGGGGTCGGAACCGGTGACCTGAGAGGGATAGCCCATGTGAGAGCTCAGCGCCAGACCGAATGCCTCGATATCCACATGCAGGGCATTGAACATGGCATGGCCTGCGCCGCCGGTGATACCGAACCACATCCAGTAGTCAGAGAAGCGGCTGGCATTGCTGCCGGTGCCAAGATAGGTCTCCGGACCGTCGCGGAGGATCGCGATACCGTAGCCTGCCATCATGTCGGACTGGGACATATCCCAAACACCGTCCTCATTGACGATGCGCTGGACCTGTGCGCGCAGACCGCTCTCGGGATCCTTGGTGAAGATATCGGCATGGAGACCATCCACCGAATTGTTGTTGGCGGCATACAGCGCTCTTGCGATATCGCGGTTGCCGGAATTGACGAAAGCGGTGGTCAGCTCTTCCACATTGGGACAGTACAGGGGGCTCTGAGGCTTCATGGACTCACCGACCAGAGGGGTCATATGGCCCATGGTGGTGATCCTGGTGGAAGCAAGGAACATATTGACGAACTTCTGATTGCGCCAAAGATCCACGCTCTCCACACCGTTGTAGCCGGACAGGGCATCCGCCACATCCATCATATTGCCGGTCCAGAGGTTATTATACTGGATAGATGCCTCGTTGCCGAAGCCGTCGCGGTCCACCAGATCCACAAGATAGTACATAAAGGAACCGCCGTCCTCATGGAAGTCGCCAAAAGCACCGGTACGGGTGCCATATCGGAAGGTCCAATCCAGCATCTCCTCAGTCTCCGGGATGCGGTCCAGCGATACAGCCGCAAGGGCCAGCGCGCCCTGTGCCATACCGAAGTTGCCTGCCATATCGGAATCCTGACAGGCGCGGTAGATCTCAAGGCAGATGCCCTCATCCACATTGTTCCTGATGTAGGCCGGGTCGATCTCCTCCGGTGCTATGCCCTTCCATGTGGCATGCTCCCGGATGTATGCCACGACCTCGTCATTATCGAAGCAGGGCCAGAAGGCATCCGATGCCTTGGCGATGGCGGGACCGAGGACATCTGCTTCCCAGATACAGCCGACCATCCTGCCGACCCATCCGTTGCCGTCGGCTACAGAATAGCCGGAGCCCCAGAGCTGGCGGTCGTAATCGGGATAGATATCGGCTACACGGTCGGTCAGGATCGCGCCTGCGTTGCCGTACTTCTCATCTCCGGTATAGAGGTATGCCTCCCGCATGGTGTCGAGGATCTTCACGAGGGAGTGCTTGCTGGAGCCGGTGGTGACGAACACGCAGTGCAGATAGTAGGCAAGATAGGTATGGGTGTCATTGACATTGCCGCCGGACCAGTGTCTTGCACCGGAGTCATAGCCGGGACCCATATCCACGCCCCAGCCCTCACCCATCTCGGGATACAGCTCATTGACCAGATACCGGCTGTCGGCTCTCTCAGGTCGGAACTTGCCCGCATCATCCAAGCCGGACTTATACCAGGCACCAAAGTCATTGGAGGGGAAATCGCGGTGGCAGGCAGGACAGGTGATCTTCCAGGGGTTGCCGATGGGGTCCACGATCCAGGGATAGTGGCCATAGGTGCCGACCACATCCACACCGCAGTAGCGGCAATACTTATAGGCATCGGCATTGCTGTTCAGGAAACCCACCTTGGTACTGCGGGGCACTGTGCCCTCCCGGATCCAGTTGTCCAGGATGACCTCCAGGTTCTCCACATAGTAGTCCGCCATATTGACGGCACTTTCCTTCTCCTGCCATGCCCAGGTGTACTTCATGCAGTTCTCCTGCGCGTTGGTCCGCTCCTCCCATGTATAGATGGTCGGCTGGGTCTTGCCCTCGGTGACAGTGATCCAGATCACCGCTTCCACAGCTCTTCCGTTTTCCTCAAAGGCCGCTGTGATCTTGGCGGAGCCAAGCTCGCCGGTGATGGTCACGAGACCTTCCTCCACGGAGGCGATCGCGGGATCCTCACTGCTCCATGCGACCTGTACGGTCTCGGGGAGCTCCACTGCAGTACCGTCGATTCCGTAGGCAGTCAGCGTCAGGGGGAAGGGTCCGGCATCGGGCCTGAGGGTGGTCTTTTCCGCCGTCAGCTCCCCATAGGCCGCAAGGCCCTCGGAGACCGTCACATCAAAGGAGCGGCGGACCTCCCCGCCCTGCCACTGACCCACAAAGGTCACCGTGGCAGTGCCGGCGCCCTTGCCGATGAGCTGAGAGCCGGAGACCTCCACGATATTGGCATTGGCATTGAGGATATAGTAGTTGGTGAACGAAGGCTTTGCGGCGACCTGCAGAAGGCTCTGCTGTCTGCCGTTTGCACCGTCTGCGCGGACGGTGACATCCACGCTCTCGCCCACCAGCAATTCGGTCTTTTCAGGCTCGATCGACAAGGTGATCTCATTGGGATCGTCGGTCGCAAAGAAATAGAGCTTGCCCAGATGGGTCGTGCCTGCATCCACAGCCTCCACCACCACGCGGTGGACACCGGCTGTAAGATAAACTGTGTTCATACGGGCCAGCGCATTGTAGTGGCCGGGGATATCATGGTCGCTGGAACGGAAGTTGACGAAGCCCATATAGGCATCATCCACGAATACATTGGCGGTGGAGCCGGTGTCGGCATACATACCGCCGCGGACCTCCAGCCAGTACCAGCCATCCTTGGGGATGACCATATCCAGGACCATCCGGTCGCCCTGCGCGGCATCCTGGAGCAGACCCGTCATAGAGGGATAGACCGTTCCGGTGCATGCATCATAGACGACCACATAGCCGTCATCATCCAGAGTGTTGTTCTCCACATCCATGGCGTTGCCATCGATAAAGTCGAAGATCGCATCGTCCTTGGGCAGCTCCCCATTCGGCACTACCTTGATGGTCTTGCTGTGAGAGATGACGGTATGCATGACGCTGACGGACGCAGTGACCGTCACCGTGCCGGGAGCATAAGCCGTCAGGCGGCCATTTTCATCGATGGAGGCGATTCCCTCAGCAGTCTCATCCACAGACCATGCCACAGGATACAGCCCCATATCGGCGCGGGAACCGGAGGCCTTCCTGCCGGAGACAGACAGCTGCAGGCTGTTGCCCACGCCCACGAAATCCACTTCACTGCCCACTGCCACGGATACCAGATCCGTATCATCGGTCACGGTGATCGTGGCCGCGGCAGAGGTGTGGGTCCCATTCTGCATGGCATAGGCCGTGATGGTGGTGGTGCCTTCGCCTACGCAGGTCACATCACCGGTCTGATGATCCACGACAGCGATGGAGGTATCATCGGACTTGAAGTAGACAAAGCCGTTCTCACGGAGCATCTGCTCCGTCAGCATCTCCAGCTGGGTGCTGCGGCCAATGATCTCACCGGAGGCAGTCTCGCCCTTTTTGAGCACTGCGGAGGCTGCACCGTCCAGCTCAAAGACGATGTCCCGGAACTGGTCGGGCATGACAGTCATATGGACATCATAGGGCGTGACGATCGTCTGCTCGCCCACTGTGATCTCAGCCAGAAGCTGGGCATGGGCATTGAGGCCCATGGGCTTGACCTCATAGTATTTCTCGTAGTAGTCCGTGCCGGTGATGCGCTTGACAGAGCTGCTGCCCACCGTGACCACATCGTCATTGGTGGAGGTCAGCTTCACATTGCTGTCACGAAGATTCTCATCGAGCAGGATCATCTTGCCTGTGGTGGTCTTGGGATAGACCATGAGAGAGACCTCGCGCTCCAGCTGCTCCATGGGAGAGCCCAATTCGAAGCCTGCGCCGTCAAAGCCCACCTCACGCACCTCGATATCATCGAACCAGAAGGTGCCCTGCCAGCCTGCCAGCGCCTGATCGGCGGCGGTGTAGGGACGGATGACGAAACGGGGACGGATATAGAAGGGGCCTTCATAGTCCAGCGGTGCGCGGACTGTGATGGTCAGCTCCGTCCAATCATCATAGAGCTTGTTATCCTGCACGAGGGTGGCATTCATCTCACCCACAGAGGCAGACTTTGTGGTGTTATCCGCATAGTCGTAGAGAGACAGATAGTTCTGCAGGCCCACGGAGTAGTCCTCGGGATAGAGGACGCCCTCGGTCTTCATCCTGAGCGTCACCTCATAGATATGACCGGGCTTGACCTTGGCAAAAGCACCGTCATCGATGGCGATCTCATCGCCCTTGTTCTTCAATTCCGTGTAGGAGTAGTTGGGGTTCAGAGAGACCTTCAGGGCATGGTTGCCCGTGCCGTCATCGGCACGCTCGATCCACAGGAATGTCTCACTGCCCTCGGGCTGGAGCTTCCAGTGGATATCCTCGCTCTCAAGGTCGGAATCGGCCTTGGACAGGCGATCCTCACCGGCATCGGCCACAGTCAGTTCGAAGGTCTCTTCAAAGGTCTGTGCGCCGTTCCGGATGACCACATCCACGGTAGCTTCACCGTTGGCCAGCGCCTTGATGGCATGATCTTCCACGGTGATGACGCTCTCATCGGAGCTGGTATAGGTGATATCCACCTCATCGGGATAGATGATGCCGCCGTCCTCGCCCACCATGTCAAAGCTCAGCGCATGGACGGAATTTCTGGCGATGATGCCCGCATCCACACAGTCCAGCCAGACTCTGGCCGAGGCCAGAGGAGAAGGCTCCAGCACGGTGACTGTGATGGTCACAGCGCTCTCTGCCTCGCCCACACGGGCTGTGACAGTAACAGTACCGTCCTCACAGGGCGCAAGTCCCTTGACCGTCAATGCGGGCAGGACACCGGACGCCGCCTCAGTCAGGGTGGCTTCGATACAGGTGGGGTCGGAGACCTCCACCGTCCACCGGGCACCGATCAGGCTGTCGGTCATGCCGCCGTTCCAGACAGCGGACAGGCTCGTCCGCTCAGAACGCTTCTGCTTCATGGAGAGCGCCGTCTTATCCGCAGTCAGCAGGAGCTCTGCATCCTTCCGGGCGCGGAACGCGATCTCACGCCACCAGAAAGCACCGCCCTCCGTCTTCAAAACGAGGTCGTGTTCCCCTTCTGTGATGAACACGGGGCGCAAGGCTTCCGTCCTGACAGTCTTGCTGGGCGCAAAGGTATCGAGCTTACCAAGGTACAGGCCGTCCAGCCAGATCTCGGCAGTGCCGCCCCCGGTGTGCTTGTAGAGGGTCACTTCGGGATCGAACCAGCCCTCCTTGTCCATTTGCAGCGTGAAGGCGATCTCGCCGGTCTCCAGCGCGGCAGTATGCTCTTTGGTGTCGTAACAGCCTTCGCCCTCCGCATGATGCCAGGGCTCAGACCACACATCATCCACATCCAGATCGCCGTAGTCCCCGATCGCATCGAAGCCGTTTTGCGTCAGCTCGAATGCCTTGGTAAAGTCATAGATCAGGCCGGTGGGCCTGCCCACCTGCACCTCAAGGGTCTGGAGCTTTTCGCCATCTGCCAGCACATCCAGCGCAGCAAACCCTCGGCTGATGCCGGAGACGATCAGGTTGCCCTCGGCATCAAAGGCGGCCGATGCGATCTCCGCATCAGAGGAGACGACGGTATGGGTATCTTCCCCGACGACCGCATCGAAGGGCAGATAAGTACCGCGCAGATCCAGGAGCTTCCGGCTCCCCTCTTCCACCTCCAGAGTAGTCAGAGGCGTCAGGGTCAGACCTGCCAGATACAGCACACGGCGCGTCGTCTGGCCGCCGTTGATATCACGAAGGGTATCGATGCCGATGATGTTGGTGCCCTCATTCAGATAGACCGCGCCGAAGCTGTCGGTCTGGCGGACATTGGGCTTGCCCTCCTTGACACCGAAGAACATATCCTTGTAGACCACTTCGCCGTTGACATACACATCGCACCAGGGACTGCCTCCGCCGCGTCCTGCCACAGGAGCAAGGGTGGAAGCGGTGCCCTCATGGAAGGCATCGATATCGAGGCTGTAGAGACCGGCATCCCCTTCTGCCACTTCCACGGTGAAGAGCATCTTGGACTTATCCTCGACCGCATTGCCGAGGATATTTGCAAAGAATCGGATGCCGAAATCCTCAGAGGTGGGGTCGATATAGATGAGCCTGCCGGAGTAGTATGTACCGATGATGGGGTTGCCGTCGGAAAAGTACCAGCCCTCTGTCTCGCGGGTATAGGCCTGCATGGCATCGAAGGCCGCCGCCTGTGCATCATCGATCACATTGTAGTAATTGGCGCCTACGGCTTTGACACCGGGCAGATTGGTGGCAGCCAGATCATCCCACCAGGGCTGATCGGCAGCCTTCTTCGCAAAGGCGATCAGATCGATATCGATGGTCCTTGGCACATGGACCTCGCTGACACGCTCGGTGACAGTCACATAGACGGTGTAGAGGACTTCCCCAGCCTTCTCCACCGTGACCACAGTCTCACCCTCGGAGATACCGCGGATGACCACATTGCCGCCTGCATCGAGGGAGGCCACAGCGACCCTGCGGTCTTCGCTGACCAGATCGTAGCTCTCATCGGCAGGCAGATACAGCTCCTGCAAAGAGACTGACCGGGTCAGCCCTTCTTCCACGCTCAGATCCATATGGTCGGTATAGGGGGTGAACCTGATGGAGCGCAGCTTCAGCATAGCACCCACCGTATCGGGACAGACATAGATGCCGATGGTATTGATGCCTTCCTGCAGCTCCACCTGACCTACGGCATAGTCCACAGCCTTCTCCTCCGATCCTCTGGTGTTGAGGGCGGAGATGACCTTGGACTCGGCAGAAGGCGCTCTCTCATTGGAGCCGTAGTTGATATGAAGATCGAACTTCGCACCGGACAGATCCTGCCAGTAGCTCAGATCCATATTGTAGGTACCGGCCGCCGGCACATCCACAGTCATATTGAGCATGGTATAGGCAGGGCCCCAGGTCTTCCAGCTGATGGGGATGATGAACCCCATGCCCCAGTCAGCATCCTTGCCGCTGTGGAACTGCAGGCGCTTGCATCGGCCTGTGTTAGACACATCGGTGCCGTTCTCGACCACAGACCAGTCGGTGGTCTCTTCGGCATAAGCGCGCAAAGAGGCATAGGCCGCGTCATATTGGGCCTTCTGCGCGGCTGTGACTGCACCGGCATCGTTAAGGCCGGAATAGCCCTGATAATGGATGTCTGGATCGGTCGCATCGATCCGCAGATCGTCCCACCATTCCTGTGCAGCCGCATCCTTGGCAAACTGCATAAAATCAAGGGTGATGGTCTCAGGGCTCAGCTCCGCCTCTGCCGCAGCCACGCCCGCCGGGAGCATCCCCAGCAGCATGACCAGCGCCAGAAGCAGGCACAAAGTCTTGTTCCACAGTGCGTGTTTCATAGCTGTTACCTCATTTCCGTGAGATAGAGTTTCCGGTATGAACACCGGTCAGGTCGTCACATGGAGCTGTGGCGATCTGACCGACCTTCACGAGAGCGGTCTCTTTATCGGCGCAGTACGCGACTATTCGCAGACTGCCTGCACGCCCTCTCAGTCAGCCCTTCGGGCTGCCAGCTCTCCCAAAGGGAGAGCCAAGACCGCTATTTGAATCGTCACGGAGTGACGCAACGATCATCAATGGAAAGGAGCAGGCTCCCGAAGGAGCCTGCTCGGGGAGTTCGGTCTTACTTGTTGATGATGTAGTTGTAAGCGGAGGTCGCGAACTTCATGATGTTGGCATACAGGCCGTAGGTATCGGCGTTGTTCTTTTCAGCACGCGCCACATAGCTCTCCACAGAGTCGGTGCCTGCGCCGAACACAGTGCCGTCAGCGTTGTAGAGGGTGACGGTGACCAGCGTCTTGGCA
>JAFSHB010000019.1 GCA_017440525.1 Oscillospiraceae bacterium
ACATTCTGAGCGGAAGTCAGAGCAGCGTCGGGAGCGACAGCCAGCATATCGATGTTGTAGCCGACGGAGTAGACAGCCTTGCCGGATTCCCAAGCGGCCTGGACCTCGGAGGGAGCGCCGGTGGAGTCAGCGTGCTGACCGATGATGACGCAGCCCTTGCTCATCAGAGCGGAAGCGGCAGCGGCCTCAGCAGCGGGATCGTACCAGGAGTTGGTGTACTGCACATCCATGTGAGCCTCGGGAACGATGGACTGGATGCCCAGGAAGAAAGCAGTGTAGCCGGAGACGACTTCTGCGTAGGGGAAAGCACCGACATAGCCCACATAGGCATCGGTAGCTTCGCCGCTGGCCAGCATCTCGGCCAGCTTCATACCGGCAACGATACCGGAGACATAGCGGGACTCAAAGGTGTAGGGGAAGATGTTCTTCAGGTTCTCAAGGCCGGAAGTAGCGGCCTGGTCGCCGGTGCAGGCGACGAAAATGGTCTCGGGGAACTCTTCGGCAGCCTGAGCCATGTAGGTCTGATGGCCGTAGGAGTCGGAGAAGATGATGGTGCAGCCGGAGTCAGCCAGGTCGGCAGCGGCGTCGTAGCAGGTCTCATCTTCGGGGATGTTATACTTGAAGATAACATTGTCCATGGAGATGCCCAGAGCCTCGCAGGCCAGAGTCAGGCCTTCGATGTGAGCCATGTCGTAGCCGGAGTTCTCGTCGTGGACGAGGATGGCGCCGATCTTGACTTCGGGAGCCTCAGTGGTCTCTTCAGTCTCTTCGACTTCTTCCGTCTCCTCGACAGTCTCTTCGACCTCGGTGGTGACTTCTTCGGTGACTTCTTCGACAGTCTCTTCCGTGGCGCCGCAGGCGACCATGGAGATGACCATCATCAGAGCCAGCAGCAGAGCGATGATCTTTTTCATTGGAATATTCCTCCTAATAATATTGTGGGCAGCAACGCCCATGATCGCTCATATTTTACTAATAATCTCATCACTTTACAATGGAAAAAAACAGATTTTTTATTTTTTGTCTAAAGTATCATATTTAAATCGGCCCATAGACAAAAAAACTGGTGGAATTTCTGCCGATCTTCCCCACTTTTTTTGCCCGTCCGGCGAAAAATAAAATTTTTTCAAAAAATACTTGACAAACAGATGCTTCATGCGTATAATCAGTCTTGCTGTTGAGCCGCTGGTATAGCTCAGTTGGTAGAGCAGCTGATTTGTAATCAGCAGGTCGGGGGTTCGAGTCCGTCTACCAGCTCCAACCTTTCTTGGCAGCGTCAACCGAATATGGGGGAATTCCCGAGTGGCCAAAGGGGGCAGACTGTAAATCTGTTAGCATTGCTTTCGGTGGTTCAAATCCACCTTCCCCCACCAAGCAAAACACCATCCGATTTTGGATGGTGTTTTTGCTTTGGTATGGGTATTCGGAACGGTGGATTTGAAGGGGAGCGGTAGTGAATGGCGTGCCGGTGGCACGCCAGAGCCGCGGAACGGCCCGCCCGCAGGCGGGCAGATCCACCTTCCCCCACCAGAAAAAAGCACTTGCATCAGCAAGTGCTTTTTTCTGCGAAATTTGCCCTTGCGGGCAAGTGAAATTCTGCTTCGCAGAGCGAAATACGCTTCGCGTGTGAAATTCGGCTGGCGCCGAGTGGGCAAATTTCATTTCACTTTCTGCATCAGCAGAAAATTTCACCAAAGGCGTCAGCCTTTGATCTCACCGTGGCGCAAGCCACGATCTCACTGATAACACCCGATCCTTCACAGGTCAGTGTGGAGGATCTTTACTTTTTACCTCTTACTTATTCACTATTCCCTTGAAACGCATTCGGGAACGGCAGGCTTTTCCGCAGAAGCGCAGCTCTGCCTCATTCAATTATGATTTGACATTCTCCTGTTTTTTTGTCATAATCTCTTTTGAAAGATCTTGAGAGAAGGAGAACACAGATATGACTACCGGTATGAATCTATGGGATCCGGGCGTGTGGAGCTTCGTCATCACCTTGACACAGCTCTTCGTTGCCATGATCATTGCAAATACGCTTCGCAACACCATCCCCGCTCTGCGGCGGCTGATGATCCCCTCCTCGGTGCTGGGCGGCTTCATCCTGCTGATCTGCAACACCGTGTGCAAAAACTGCTTTGACTTCCAGCTCTATCAGACGAGCCTTTTGGAGACCCTCACTTATCACGGTCTCGGCCTCGGCTTTGCCGCCATGGCTTTGAGAAATGTGGATAAGAAGCAGTCCGACCGCTCCAGGACCGGTGCCTTTGACAGCGGTGTGACCGTGGTCAGCACCTATCTGCTGCAGGCCGTCCTCGGTCTGGTCGTGACCCTCGTGCTGTACCGCCTGCTCGGCAGCTTCTTCGCCTCCGGCATCCTGCTCCCCATGGGCTACGGACAGGGCCCCGGACAGGCTTACACCTGGGGCCACACCTATGAGGCCTCCTACGGCTTCACCAACGGCACCAGCTTCGGTCTTGCCGTCTCCTCCATGGGCTTCGTGGCGGCTTCCATCGGCGGCGTGGTCTATCTGAGCCACATGCGCCGCAAGGGTCGCTTCAGCGGTGAGAGCGGCAAGGATGCCGTGGATGACGATATGACGCTGGAGCATTACTCCGGCAAGAATGAGATCCCCCTCTCTGAGTCTATGGATAAATTCACCATCCAAGTCTCTTTGGTATTTTTGGCCTATATCCTTGCCTTCCTCTTTATGAAGGGCGTCAACATGATCGTCGATACCGGCGTCTTGGGCGGCCTCGGCAAAACGGTGCAGTCCATGATCTGGGGCTTCCAGTTCCTCTTCGGCACAGTCTTTGGCATCGTGGTGCGCTCCGTGTTCAACGCCCTGCGGAAGCATAACATCGCCAAGCGCGACTACATCAACAACTTCATGATGAACCGCATCTCCGGTTTTATGTTCGACATCATGGTCATCGCCTCCATCGCCGCGATCGACCTCAACGCCTTCCTGATCCCCAGCTTCATCGTGCCCCTCACCATCATCTGTGTGCTGGGTGCCACGGCCAGCTACCTCTACCTTCGCTTCGTATGCCGCCGTGTGTTCCCCAAATATGAGGATGCGGCCTTCCTCTCCCTCTACGGCATGCTGACCGGCACGGCCTCCACCGGCGCGATCTTGCTGCGTGAAGTCGATTCCAAATTCGAGACCCAAGCCTCCGATAATCTGGTCTACCATCAGCCGTGGGCGATCCTCTTCGGCTTCCCCATGTTCCTGCTGCTGGGCGTTGCGCCCCAGAGCGAAAGCAAGGCGATCTTGACCCTCGGCATCTGCATCGCTCTGCTGGCGTTCATGAATGTGATCCTGCTGAGAAAGTACATATTCAGGAAAAAGAAGTAAAAGAACAGGCGTGCTGCTTGAACTGCAGCACGCCTGCTCTTTATCCCGCCAGTCTTTCGGCGGCTTCGTTCAGCATGGCGGGGATGTCCGTCCCCACTACGATCCGGATCCCGGCAGCTTCCGCCTTTTCCAGCGCGGGGGCAAGGACTTCCGCATCCACCGGGTCGATGCAGATCGCATCCACCTCCTGGGCCATGAGATCCTCCACCAGAAGCGCCTGATACCTTGCATCGGGCTCTTCGGAGGTATTTTGATAGATATTGAGCATGGGATAGTCCTCCGCTTCGGCTTTGATCGCAAGATCTGCTTCCTCGCTCCACGCCTGCGGCACGATCACCACTTCATATTTTTCGCTCTGCATCCCCTTTCTGCCGCAGCCGGTCAGGCACAGCAGCAAAAGGAGCAGCGCCATATATTTTTTCACAGAGCCATCACCTCACAGCAAAGATACCACAAAGGGCCGCAACTTTCAATCGGCGTTCATAAATTCTTTAAGAACTGTTCGTTTTTTCTTCACCGTTTTTCTTCCCCGGTGTGGTATCATCATACCATCAGATGGGAGCTGACCCATACTGATACCGTTCTTTCCATTCTCTTTCTCTTTTCTTTTCAAGCGAAAAGCCCACCGAAAGGTGGGCTTTTTGCTTTTTATCTCTTCGGTCTGCTCTTTTTCAGAAGGAACAGCACTGCGCCGCCGCCCAGCAGGAACACGCCAAGGGCGACCGCGACCATCCACCATTCAAAGGCGGACTGCGCTTCGGCAGGCTCTTCCGCAAAGACCTCCTGCACATCCTCCTGCGGCACTTCTTCCGGCACTTCTGCAGGCACTTCCGCAGGCGCATCCTCCGGCAGAGGCACATATTGGACCTCCAGCTCCAGATGGGTGGGCTTTTCCACCTCCTTGGGCGCGCTCCAAAGGGTGTAGTTGGTAAAGAGCCTTGCCGCCTGCTCCACAGGCGCTGTGCCGACAAAGGTGGAATACACCGCCAGCAGGAAGGGCTGGGGCGTATAGATGATGCCGACATCATTGACCGCGCCCTCGAACCAGCCGTACTTGTGGGCGACCTCGTATTCCGTGACATACTTCTTGAAATACTCGCCCGGCTGGGCCTGCTTCATATAGCCGATCATCTCTTCGAAGTCGGCACGGTACTCATACAGATAAGAAAGGGCGTCCATCATCATATGGGTGCAATAGTAATTGTCCTTATAATAGATGGGCTCGATCTCCTCTTCCGGCATGGTGAAATACTTCCGCATCAGTTCCTTATAGGACCGGAACTCGCCAAGGTTATAGAGCATACCGATGGACATCTCATTGTTGGAATAGACGAGGCTCTGCTCGTGGGCCACATCCAGAGTCGCGCCCACACGGCTGATGTAGACATCCGGTGCCATGGTGCCGGCATGCTCAAGCTCATAATAGTACATATTCAGCGGCAGCTTGTAGGTACTGCCCGCCACCATGAAAGTCTTGTCGTTGAAAGTGTAGCGCTCCCCTGTCCCGGTGTTGTGATACGACACGGAAAAATTGGTCGCATCCAGTCCGTAGGCTTGCATAAATTCATCCATGGCCTGCTCCAACGAGAGATCGGTAAAATCAGTCGGCACTTCATAGGCCATGGCGGGTACAGTCAGGAGCACCAGAAGCACACAGAGCACGACGCTCACGCGCATCCAAGTTCTCATAAGTATCCCCTCCTTCCGGTGATTGTACCTTGAAATTATGAACAAATTATGAACGATTCAATATCTTGCGATATTTCCTGTGTTTTGATAGAATATCTGGGACGAAGGAGGTCGTATCATGGCAGATCTATCGAAGATCCTACTGGTCTCTGACTTTGACCACACCCTTACCGATCATACAGGCCATATCCCGCAGGCCAATATCGACGCCATTGGGCGTTTTATGGAGCTGGGCGGGATGTTCACCGTCTGCACAGGCCGGAGCTTGCCCGCATCCCGGGGGCTTTTGCAGGCCGTGCCGACCAATGCGCCGCTGCTGTTCTGCAACGGTGCCGGCTGCTACGACATCTCCACCGGGACCTTGCCCTTCTGCCGCCCTCTGCCGCAGGAAGCCGAAGCACTGATCGGGTGGTGTCTGGAGGCATTCCCCGACCTTCGTCTGGAGGTCCACTGTCTGGACAAGCACTATGTGTTCCACATCGATGCTTACTGCGCCGCCTTGCTGCAAAGGCGCGGGACCCCCTATGCGTGTCCGGAGGATCTGACGCAGATCCCCCGCCCTTGGGTAAAGTTCTCCCTCTACAGCCGAAACGGCGATGTGCCGACCATCGACCTTGGCTCCGAGCGCGGGCAGTATTTCTGCAAAGCCGCACGGACCATCGCACAGCGTGGCGGTGACACCTTTACCGTGACCCATTCCATGCCGGGACTGATCGAGGTGCAGATCGCAGGCACCTCCAAGGGCCTTGCCGCCAGAGAGCTGGCTGAAAAGCTGGAGCGCCCCGTGCTGGTCTGTGTGGGCGATTCGCCCAACGATATCCCCATGCTGGAGGAGGCAGATCTTGCTTTCCGGCCCTCCGACGGCGATCCGAGGATACAGGACTTCCCCTGCCCTAAAGCCGCCCCATCCCATGAGGGCACGGTGGCGGATGTGATCCGCATTTTGGAGCAGATGTGACTTGACCGCTTCTCCCCCTCAGTCGGCTCCGCTGACTCAGAGGGAGCTTTTTTTGCACATCGGGAGTGGTCCGTGCATACAATAGGTTGAACATTTCTCTGAGGAGTGATCTGATGAACAACTATTTTTGCACAGGCACAGGCCGTGACTGCAGCTGTCCGCCCCCTCAGCCCCCTTGCCCGCCGCAGCAGCAGGCATGCCCCGTATGTCCGCAGCAGGAGACTGTCATCACCTGCTGTCCCTGCGGAGAGGACTTCCGCAGAGCGCTGGAGCTGATCTGCTGCCCGCAGTTGCAGGGGCTGATCGATACCGCGACCTACGCTTTCATCACAGACAACTTCGTGCTTGGCACGCCCATCGCCGCCGCACCTGCCGGTACAGCACCTGCCGACAACCTGACCGCGCCCGCCGCCACCTATGTCTGCGGCGGTGACAACTGCGAATCCCTCACCGTCTCCGGGGCGCTCTATCCCACCACGGAGGACGGCGCGGCTTTGGGCACGATCGTGACACAGGTGGCGCTTTGCAGGCTGGATGCCATCAGCTTCGATGCCGCCGACACAGGCGACGGCGCTGCCGCCAATTTCCAGACCATCAGCCAGTTCCTCGGACAGCGTCTGCGTCCCAAGCGTCCGCAGGAATGCACCTCTCTGGCAGAAGCGCTGGTCAGCGCCTCGGCTGTCCGCGCTTCGACCCTGACCGCAGGCCCTCTGGTGGTGCAGAACAGCGCGATCTTGGGCAAGGTCGGTGATGTGCTGGTCATGGCAAACTCCACAGACAGCCGATTCTACTTCATCTGCGCGGATAAGGTGGACTTCATGGGGTAAGTGCATGCAGCATGCTGCATGCAAATTAAAAATGAAAAATGAATAGTGAAAAATTGCGGTATCGCCAAAGGCGATCATTTAAATCGTCCGGCAGAGCCGGACACCTTCATTATTCATTTTTCATTATTCATTATTCAGTGTAAAGAAAAGCTCCCTTTCGGGTGCTTTTTCTTTACATACCTGCCATCAGGACCGCCATGACGGCCTTGATGGTGTGCATACGGTTCTCGGCTTCGTCAAAGACGATGGAGGCGTCGCTCTCAAAGACCTCATCGGTGACTTCCATATCGGCACGCCCGAACTTCTCGCCCATCTCCCTGCCAATGGTGGTCTTGTGGTCGTGGAAGGCAGGCAGGCAGTGCATGAACCTGCACTGAGGACCGGCATTGTCCATGAGGGCCTTATTGACCTGATAGGGAGAAAGATCGTTGATGCGCTCCTCCCATACCTCCACAGGCTCACCCATGGAGACCCAGACATCGGTGTAGATCACATGGGCGCCCTTGGGGGCTTCCATGGGGTATTCGCAGAAGGAGAGCCTGGCACCGGTCTCGGCGGCGATGGCTTCGCAGGTCTTCACCAGTGCTTCTTCGGGGAAATACTTTTTGGGGGCGCAGGCCACGAACTCCATGCCCATCTTGGCACAGCCGACCATGAGGGAGTTGCCCATGTTATAGCGGGCATCGCCCATATAGACCAGCTTGATGCCCTTGAGAGAGCCGAAATGCTCCCGGATGGTCAAAAAGTCTGCCAGGATCTGGGTGGGATGGAACTCGTTGGTCAGGCCATTAAAGACAGGCACACCGGCATAGTGCGCCAGCTCCTCCACGATCTCCTGACCAAAGCCGCGGTACTCGATGCCGTCGAACATACGGCCAAGGACCCTTGCCGTATCCGCGATGGATTCCTTCTTGCCGATCTGGCTGCCGGAGGGATCGAGGTAGGTCACGCCCATGCCGAGATCGCGGCCTGCCACCTCAAAGGCACAGCGTGTGCGGGTGGAGGTCTTTTCAAAGATCAGAGCGATGTTCCTGCCGTCGAGGACCTTGTGGGGGATGCCGGCCTTCTTTTTTGCCTTGAGATCTGCTGCCACATCGAGAAAATGGGAGATCTCCGCCGGGGTAAAGTCCAGTAATTTCAGAAAATGCTTGTTCATAGTGTCCTCCAAGTATGCGCGGCACCCATGCCTCCCTCTGACGAGGGAGGTGGCAAAACCGCAGGTTTTGACGGAGGGAGAGATCTTGTCGCACTTTTTCTCTCCCTCAGTCAGCTTCGCTGACAGCCTTCGGCCCAGGTCGCAAGCACAGCTCGCTCCCCGCTTTGGCTAAAAATATGCCACCGGCATATTTTTTTAACGCGTCGCGCCCTCATCACACCCGCCCGCAGGCGGCGTACATAGGCCAACCGCCCATCGGGCGGCTCTTAGGCCGGAGGAGAGGGAGCCTTTTATCTGTGTTCTTTGACGAAGGCAGTCAGCTCTTCGATCTGTCTCGTGGTCTCAGCAACGGCGGGACCGCCATGGGAGCCGCGGCGCATGACGCAGTTTCCGAGGTCGATGGCATCGTACACGCCCTCGTCAAATTCGGGATGGACGGCCTTGAACTCGTCCAAGGTCAGTTCCTCCAGGGTCTTGCCCTTTTCGGTGCAGGCGTAGACGAGCTGACCGGTGGCCTTATAGGCATCGCGGAAGGGCACGCCCTTCTTGGTCAGGAAGTCGGCGCAGTCGGTGGCATTGATAAAGCCCTTTCTGGCCGCCGCCAGCATATTCTGGGGCAGGACGCGCATGGTATCGATCATGGCGGCGAACACAGGCACGCACATCTTGACCGTATCCACCGCATCGAACACAGGCTCTTTGTCCTCCTGCATATCCTTGTTGTAGGCAAGAGGCAGAGACTTCATGGTGGCGAGCAGGCTCATGAGCGCACCGTAGACACGGCCGGTCTTGCCGCGGACCAGCTCCGCCACATCGGGGTTCTTCTTCTGGGGCATGATGGAGGAGCCTGTGGAGTAGGCGTCATCCAGCTCGATGAACTTGAACTCCCAGCTGCACCAGAGGATGACCTCCTCAGAGAAGCGGGACATATGCATCATCAGCAAAGACAGGGCGGACAACAGCTCGATCACATAGTCGCGGTCGGAAACGCCGTCGAGAGAGTTGGACATGGGACCGTCGAAGCCGAGGAGCTGCGCCGTCTCAAAGCGGTCGATGGGATAGGTGGTGCCGGCCAGTGCGCCGGAGCCCAGCGGACAGACATTCATGCGCTTTTGGCAGTCCTCCAGACGGGTCACATCTCTTGCCAGCATGGAGCCGTAGGCCAGCAGATGCTGTGCAAAGGTGATCGGCTGTGCCCGCTGCAGATGGGTATAGCCGGGCATCACGGTCTCCTGATGGGCCTTCGCCTGCTTTACGATCACATCGATGAAGTCCAGCACCATGGTGCGGATCTCGCCGATCTCCTTACGAAGATACAGCCGCAGATCCACCGCCACCTGATCGTTGCGGCTGCGGGAGGTATGCAGACGCTTGCCTGCATCGCCGATGCGCTGGGTCAGGAGCGTCTCGATATTCATATGGATATCTTCCGCATCGACGGTGAACTCGATCTTTCCTGCCTCGATATCGGCAAGGATCTCCTTTAAGCCCTGATGGATCTTCGCCACATCCTCTTTGGAGATGACGCCGGTATCGCCCAGCATCTGAGAATGGGCCACAGAGCCCTCGATATCCTCTTGATACATCCTCTGATCGAAGGAGATCGAGGAATTGAAGTCATTTACCAGTGTATCGGTCTCCTTCTGGAACCGACCTGCCCAAAGCTTCATAAAAACACCTCTTACCAAAAGTTTGGTCTATTATAATATATCTGCGAAGCAGATACCGCAACTTTTCACAAAAAGTTTCGTCCCTCATGCCCCAAGGACATGAGGGACGGAGATCGTTACAGCAGTCCCCGCTCTGCCAGTGCCTGCACCTTGGTGGGCAGACCGAACAGATTGATGAAGCCGGTGGCATCTGTCTGATCGTAATCGGATTCGCCGAAGGTGCAGATGTCCTCGGAGTACAGGGTGTAGGGGCTCCAAGCGCCGGCCTTGATGATGTTGCCCTTGTAGAGCTTCAGCTTGACCTTGCCTGTGACCTTCTCCTGGGTCACATCCACGAAGGCGGAGATGGCCTTACGCAGGGGGCTGAACCACTGACCGTTGTAGACCAGCTCAGCGAAGGTGATGGCCAGCTTTTCCTTCTCGTGGGCGGTGTACTTATCCAGCGTCAGGGTCTCCAGATACTGGTGGGCCTTGTAGAGGATGGTGCCGCCGGGAGTCTCATACACGCCGCGGCACTTCATGCCGACCAGCCGGTTCTCCACGATATCCAGCAGACCGATGCCGTTGGCGCCGCCGACCTTATTGAGGGCCAGGATGATCTCCTTGGCAGACATGGCCTCATCATTGAGCTTGGTGGGGATGCCTTTCTCGAAGTCGATGGTGATGTAGGTGGGCACATCGGGAGCCTGCAGGGGGCTGACGCCCATCTCCAGGAAGCCGGGCTTCTCATACTGAGGCTCGTTGCC
>JAFSHB010000020.1 GCA_017440525.1 Oscillospiraceae bacterium
AAGCTGGCATATATGGCTGACATCTTCGTCAACGATGCCTTCGGCACCGCGCACCGCGCGCACTCCTCTACAGCCGGTGTGGCCGATCATCTGCCCGCTGCCTGCGGCTAACTGATCCAGAAGGAGAACGGCATCAAGGGCAAGGCTCTGGCCGATCCCGAGCGTCCCTTCGTCGCCATCCTGGGCGGCGCCAAGGTCTCCGACAAGCTCAATGTCATCAATAACCTTTTGGAAAAGGTCGATACCCTGATCATCGGCGGCGGCATGGCTTACACCTTCCTGGCTGCCAAGGGCTATGCTGTGGGCAAGTCCCTGCTCGACTCCGAGAAGATCGACTACTGCAAGGAAATGATGGCTAAGGCCGAAGCCAAGGGCGTCAAGCTCCTGCTGCCTGTTGACACCGTCGTGGCCGACTCCTTCCCCGATCCTATCGACGGCCCCATCGAAGTCGCTACCGTCGCTGCTGATGCCATCCCTGCCGACAAGGAAGGTCTGGACATCGGTGAAAAGACCCGCGAGCTGTTCGCTGAGGCTGTGAAGGCTGCCAAGACCGTCGTTTGGAACGGCCCCATGGGCGTCTTTGAGAACCCCACGCTGGCAAAGGGCACCATCGCTGTTGCCGAGGCTCTGGCAGCTGCCGATGCCACCACCATCGTTGGCGGCGGCGACTCCGCAGCCGCTTGCGAGCAGTTGGGCTTCGCTGACAAGATCACCCACATCTCCACCGGCGGCGGCGCTTCTCTGGAATTCCTGGAAGGCCTGGAGCTGCCCGGCATCGCCTGCCTGCAGGATAAGTAAGCACTCTCCCGCCGGGCAGCGACATAATGGGGTCCCCCGCGGCAACGAAGTTGGCGTGGGGAAGAGCCGGAGCAAGAAAGTGCGTGGAGTTTTCGCCAACGGCGGAAACAGAGCGGCACGGACTTTGCGACGGCGAGCCCGGCATCGCCTGCCTGCAGGATAAGTAAGCACTCCCCTTTCCGCAATTGTAGGGGCGGGCATTGCCCGCCCGTAAAAATAATAGATCTAGGAGCAATACTACCATGAACAGAAAGTACCGTA
This sequence comes from Oscillospiraceae bacterium, assembly GCA_017440525.1. Lineage (GTDB taxonomy): Bacteria > Bacillota > Clostridia > Oscillospirales > Oscillospiraceae > Avoscillospira. Next base: position 1,060 of record JAFSHB010000020.1, read on the forward strand.
AGACTGTCATCGCCGCCAACTGGAAGATGAACAAGACCCCCACCGAGACCAAAGCCTTCATGACCGAGTTCAAGGGCCTGATGCCCAAGGGCCGTTGGTGCGATGTCGCCATCTGTGTCCCCGCCGTCTGCATCCCCGCAGCTGTCCGCGCCATGCGTGAGACCCGCGTGGGCATCGGCGGTGAGAACTGCAGCGCCCATGCTTCCGGCGCCTTCACCGGTGAGATCGCCGCCAATATGCTGGTCGATGCCGGCTGCAAGTATGTCATCATCGGCCACTCCGAGCGCCGCGCCATGGGCGAGACCGACGCCGAAGTCAACGCCAAGGTCAAGGCCGCTCTGCTCAACGAGCTGATCCCCATCATGTGCGTGGGCGAGAGCCTGGCACAGCGTGAGGCCGGTATCACCGAAGAGTGGATCACCATGCAGGTCAAGGCCGGTCTGGCCGGTATCCCCGAAGAGAAGATCCGCAAGATCGTGATCGCCTACGAGCCCATCTGGGCCATCGGCACCGGCAAGGTCGCCACTCCCGAGCAGGCTGAGGAAGTCTGCGAGCACATCCGTACCGTCATCCGCAAGATGTTCGGTGCGAAGATCGCCCGCGCTACCTCCATCCTCTACGGCGGCTCCATGAACGAGAAGAACGCCTACGAGCTGCTGGCTCAGCCCGATATCGACGGCGGCCTGATCGGCGGCGCCTCTCTGGTCCCCGAAAAGTTCGTGCAGATCATCGAAGCTGCCAACCAGCCCACCAACTGATAAGCAAAAGGAAGTCATCTTCGGATGACTTCCTTTTGCTTATCAGAATGAAAAATGAATAGTGAATAATGCATAATAGATCCCCTCGCCCTGATGGGCAAGGGGATCTATGTTATGTTCCTAGCTAGGGTTTTCTTGATGCTATGGATCGTCCCTGTGGATGCAAATACTATTTTCTGTTCGTCAACCCGGCGATGTAATCGATGCTGCATTTATAGAATTTTGCCAGCGTGATCACATGATGGAACGGGATCTCCTGTGCGCCTGTTTCCCAACGGCTGTATTGTCGTTGTGTAGTGCCAAGCAAGTCCGCAACATTTTTCTGATATAAGTCTCGATCCTCACGCAGATCTTTCAATCTTTGATATTTGTACATACCTCGATACTCCCTCCGCACACCATCTGATAAGATAGTATCAAAGTACAAATATGTTGTATTGACACCAGTACAAATATGTGGTAAATTGGTGATATCTTCCCAATGTGAGGTGACGCTATGAAAAAGTTTACACTGCGCTTAGACGAAGAAACACAGAAAAAGCTGCAGGTGATCGCAAAGCATGAGCACTGCTCTGTCAATAGCTACATCATATCGCTGGCTGAAAAATGTGTGCGCGATCATGAGGCTGTGCATGGCCCGATCCCGCCTGCCAAGGACAACGAAAGACCCCCGACCGCATAGGTCGGGGGTCCTGTATGTATCACAGCTTGGACAGGGCTTCCTTCACGATCGGGATATCCTCCCGGTAGGTCATGCCGTACCAGCGGTCGAAAGTGGGCAGCACCTGCACAGAGGCTCTCCCCTCCTGCAGCAGCGCGTCCACGGCCTCCGGCAGCAGGAACTCGCAGTCCCGGTCCTCTCCGTGGGCATTCAAAAATGCCACGAACTTCTCCGCCAGCATGGCGAAAAGCTCCGGGCCAAAGCCCCACATATTCATGGAGACGCAGGCATCGGGATCCAGGCGGGAGCCAAGATCCTCCATGCGGATGTTTCGGGTCTCGGTAACGGACAGGAGCTTTCCCGCCCCATCCACACGGCAGACACCTCTCGTCACGCCGCCAAAGCAGGAAAGGGTGTTTTTGAGCAGAAAGCCCGCCAGACACCAATCCGTCTGCATCTGTAAATAGCGTGCGATATCCCGAAACGCCTGCTTGCCGTAGTAGTCGTCGGCATTGCAGACGGCGAAGGGGCCGTCGATCACGCTGCGGCACACCAGCACAGCCTGTGCTGTTCCCCAGGGTCGGGCTCTATCCCCGGGGCAGGTGAAGCCCTCCGGCAGATCGGTCTGCTCCTGATAGGCATAGGCCACCTCCACGCCCCGCTCGGCGCACCATGCTTCGATGCGGTCGCCGATGACGGCGCGGAAGTCTTTATCGATAGCCCTGCGGATCAGAAACACGATCTTGCCAAAGCCTGCCTCCACAGCGTCGCGGACGGCATAGTCCATGATGACCTCACCGTTGGGGCCCACCTTCTCCAGCTGCTTGATGCCGCCGAAGCGGGAGCCGATCCCCGCGGCCAAGATCACCAATGAGAGCCTGATCATTTTTGCAGCAGATGGACAGCGAAGCCGCCAAACTCCTGCTTGAGATATACCGCGATCATCTTGCCGTTCTTTTCCTTGGCAGTGGACATATCCACGGCAAAGCCCTTCTTTTCGAGGTCAGCGATCGCCAGCGCGATGTTGTTGGTCTTGACAGCCAGATGGCCGTTGGCACCGAGGTACATGCTCTTCATGATCTCCACGCCGGAGGAGGCGAAGATGGAGGAAGCACCGACCTTGGCGGCGAAGCCGAAGGCAGCGCCCAGACCCTCTGCCACATTGGATGCGGCTGCTTCGTCGGCGCAGTTGACGCCCACATGGGCCACTTCATAGCCCAGCGCATTGGTGCGGGCCTCGGCGCAGAGCTTGGTGATCTTCTCCCAGTTGCCGGCCGCGATATCCGCCTTGGGGCAGACCCAGCTGCCGCCCACGGCATGGATAAAGGGCGCGGAGATGTACTCGCCCAGATTCTGCGCATTGACACCGCCGGTGGGGATGAACTTGATGCCGCCGAAGGGAGCAGCCAGAGACTTCATAGCAGTCAGGCCGCCGTAGACATTGGCGGGGAAGAACTTGACGACCTTCAGACCAAGCTGCATGGCAGCCATGATCTCGGTGGGGGTGACACAGCCGGGGGTGACGGGAACATCATTCTCCACGCACCATGCGACCACATCGCGGTCGAAGCCGGGAGCCACGATGAACTTGGCGCCCATCTCCACAGCCTTCTTACACTGCTCCAGGGTGATGATCGTACCGGCGCCGACGAACATATCGGGGCACTGCTCGGCAACAGCCTTGATGGATTCGGGGGCAGCAGCAGTCCGGAAGGTGATCTCCATGACATCGATGCCGCCGGCCAGCATGGCCTTGGCAGTGGGGACAGCGTCCTCCACCTTATCCAGCACGACCACAGGCACGACGCCCGCATTGGCAAGTCTTGTTAAAGCATCCATAAGTAAACTCTCCTTATTTATGATTCTCTTCGTATATTATCGCGCAGAACCTCACTTTCGTCAATAGAAAAGTGCCTTTCTTCGCGCCGTCAAGGTATTTTTCTGTTTTCCACAGATATAATCGCCCAAATTCTACACCTTTTATATGTTTTGCGCCCTTTACAGTCGGATGAAAATCGTTTATAATGTCTATCAGTATGAAAATACTTTATCGTGCCCCACTATGGACACAAATTTTAAGGAGGAACATCCCATGTCTGTTAAAGTTGCAATCAATGGTTTTGGCCGTATCGGCCGTCTGGCTTTCCGTCAGATGTTCGGCGCTGAGGGCTTCGAAGTCGTCGCTATCAACGACCTGACTTCCCCCAAGATGCTGGCTCACCTGCTGAAGTATGACTCCACGCAGGGCGCCTACGCCGCTCCCTTCGGCACTCACACTGTCGAAGCCGGCGAGGACAACATCGTTGTCGATGGCAAGAAGATCACCATCTATGCTAAGGCCAACGCTGCCGAGCTGCCCTGGGGCGAGCTGGATGTCGATGTCGTCCTGGAGTGCACCGGTTTCTACACCTCCAAGGAGAAGGCTCAGGCTCACATCACCGCCGGCGCCAAGAAGGTCGTTATCTCCGCTC
>JAFSHB010000021.1 GCA_017440525.1 Oscillospiraceae bacterium
CCATACCGCAGGGCTCGATGAACAGCTGATGGCGCTCCTTATCGGCGAAGCGGACGATCTTGGTCTCGATACTGGGGCAGTACCGGGGGCCCACGCCGGAGATGGTGCCGTCGTACATGGGGCTGCGGTGGAGATTTTCTTGGATGATCCGGTGGGTTTCGCTGTTGGTGTAGGTCAGGTAGCACACCGCCTGGTTGTTAAGGGGATGCTCCGTGCGGAAGGAGAAGGGCTCCGGGATGTCATCACCGGGCTGCAGCTCCATTTTGGAAAAATCGATCGATCGGCGGTTGATCCGGGGGGGCGTACCGGTCTTGAACCGGCGCAGGGGCAGTCCCAGTTCCCGCAGCTGGTCCGCAAGGCCCACGGAGGCGTGCATCCCGTCGGGGCCGGAAGAAGTGACGGATTCTCCGATGACGATGGTGCTGTCCAGGAAGGTGCCGGTGGCGATGATCACCGCCCGGGCGGCATACTCCGCCCCCAGCTGGGTGCGCACGCCGGTGACAGTGCCGTTTTGAGTCAGCACGGCGGTGATCTGGGCCTGCTTCAGCTGCAGATTCTCCTGCATTTCCAGGGTGTGCTTCATGACCTGCTGGTAGCGGCGGCGGTCTGCCTGAGCCCGCAGGGAGTGGACGGCGGGACCCTTGCCCTTGTTCAGCATCCGGTACTGGATGCAGGCCGCGTCGGCGGCGATGCCCATCTGGCCGCCCAAAGCATCCAGCTCCCGGACCAGATGGCCCTTGCCGGTGCCGCCGATGGCCGGATTGCAGGGCATATTGCCCACCGCGTCCAGATTGATGGTGAACAGGATGGTCCGCATACCCAGCCGGGCGGCAGCCAGAGCCGCCTCGATGCCCGCATGGCCCGCACCGATCACCGCAATATCACATTGTCCGGCAAAATAAGACATAGTTATTCCTCAGTTTTTGCTTCAAATTTTAAATTGTAGGGTGAATGAGCAAATGACTGGGGGAGAGAAAAATTCTCTCCCTCCGGCTCGCTATGTAGCGAGCCACCTCCCTCATCAGAGGGAGGCATTGGCACGAGTTTACGATATATCTGCCAGCTCCAGATACTTATATCCGTTCTCGGCAATGTGATTCTTTCTGCCGATCAGGTCGTCGCCCAACAGCAGATCGAACACCGCCGCCATCTTTTCGGCATCCTCCGGCATGACCTTGATGAGCCGTCTCGTGTCGGGATTCATGGTGGTCATCCACATCATCTCCGGCTCGTTCTCACCAAGACCCTTGGAGCGGTTGATGGTGATCTTTTTGCCCTCCAGCTCCTTGACGATGTCATTCTTCTCGGCATCGGAGTAGGCGAACCATGTCTTATCCTTACAGGTGATCTCATACAGGGGAGACTCTGCGATATATACATAGCCCTGCTCGATCAGAGTGGGGGTCAGACGGTAGAGCATGGTCAGCACCAGCGTGCGGATCTGGAAGCCGTCCACATCGGCATCGGTGCAGATCACGACCTTGTTCCACCGCAGGTTCTCCAGACTGAAGGCGGACAGGTCCTTCGTTTTTTTGTTCCGCACCTCCACGCCGCAGCCGAGGACACGGATCAGATCCGTGATGATCTCCGACTTGAAGATGCTGTCGTAATCGGCCTTGAGGCAGTTGAGGATCTTGCCGCGGATGGGCATGATGCCCTGGAACTCCGCATCGCGGGAGAGCTTGACAGAGCCCAATGCGCTGTCGCCCTCCACGATGTAGATCTCGCGCTTGCTCACATCGCGGCTGCGGCAATCGACGAACTTCTGCACACGGTTGGCAAGATCCACGGTGCCGGAGATCTTTTTCTTGATGTTGAGGCGCATCTTTTCGGCGCCCTCACGGCTTCTTTTGTTGATCAGCACCTGCTCGGCGATCTTTTCGGCCTCGGCCTTATTCTCGATGAAATAGACCTGCAGCCGTTCCTTGAAGAACTGGGTCATGGCCTCCTGCACGAATTTGTTGGTGATCGCCTTTTTCGTCTGGTTCTCATAGGAGGTCTGGGTGGAGAAGCAGTTGGTCACAAGCACCAGGCAGTCCTGCACATCCTCGAAGGTGATCTTGTTCTCACTCTTCGTGTACTTATTGTTCTCCTTGAGGTAGGCATCGATCGCGTAGACGAAGGCGGTC
>JAFSHB010000022.1 GCA_017440525.1 Oscillospiraceae bacterium
ACGAAAGAATTGGGTAAATAACGATATCACAAAAGAGGAAGCTGCCTCAGGCAGCTTCCTCTTTATCTTCCCCGATATTCTTCCGATAAGATCTGTGCCATTTCTTCCGGAGTTTCTCGACACCCACCTGCCAACCACATTTTGATGATCGCGTTGAGCCCGCTGCGGAAAAACTCAATATGGTATTGCATATGCTCTCCAAACCGAGCCTGCTCCGCCTGCATCGGATCACAGGCATAGATCTTGTGGCTCTCATCATAACAGAGTTTAAAATATGTCTGATAGAACAGCTGGTTTTCCCGAATATGGGTAAACATTTTCACCGCACCGAAACGATCCTTCGCTGTATCATACTCGGCAAACAGTGCCGAAAACTCTTCCTCCAACCCACGACACACATGGTCGGCCAGATCGTAGACATCTTGATAATTGGCATAAAATGTGCTGCGGTTCAGCCCTGTCATCTCACAAATGCGGGAAACGGTTATGGTATTCAATTCCTGTTCCTGCAGTAGCTGCACAAATGCTCTGCCGATCTTCTCCACAGATTCCCGGCGGCGTTTGTTGTTCTTTACATTCATAGTCCCTCCATTATCCCAACACTTGTTGCATCATTGATGGTTGTTCTCATTTCATGATCCCAGTATAATGCAATTGCATTAAAAACACAAGTGTTGGAATAATGAAAGGGGTCACTTATGAAAAAAAGCAGTTTTGTTGCAATGATCTTAGGCACTGTCAGTGGCGTGCTGTTCTCTCTTGGCATGTGCATGGCGCTGCTGCCGGAGTGGGATGCATTCCGGGAAGGTATCATCTTTGGCGCAGTCGGTCTGCTCCTGGGACTCATCACCCTGTACATCTGGCGCAGGATGGAAGGGAAAAAACCTGTCAGGATCAACGGTAAAATGTTGGCCTTTGCCGCCTTCGGCGTGCTGGGCGCCATGATCTTCGGCGTCGGTCTGTGCCTGTGCCTGGTCTGGACAAACTATGTGGTCGGCACCATCGTCGGTCTTGTGGGCCTTGTGATGCTCCTGTGCCTGATTCCCATGGTCAAGGGCATCCAATGATCGGGAGAGCAGCACATGGCAAGATCCAAACTGGTGACCGCAAACAAAAAGATCGCCGAGGCTGTGACCGAGGGTTATAAAAAGATCGAAAAAGGTGTCGTTGACGGTTATGAAAAAATTGAGAAAGGCGTTGTTGATGGCTACGAAAAGCTTGAGGACAAATTTGTCGATCAATTTCTTACCCGCGACGGAGAAACAGTGGAAGAAGCAAAAGCCCGGCTGAAAGGCGACCGGAAAGAATAACGAACAGGAAGGCAGTGCTTCAAGCACTGCCTTCTTGTTTATAGCACCTGCACGATATAGCCCTTCAGGTACAGAGCCTGCTCAGCATTGAGACAGGCAGGATGATCCCGGGACTGGATCAGGGCCTCCAACAGACGCACCTGTCTGCCGCAGTCCATGGCGGCCTCTTTGAGCATCTGCAAAAAGAGCTCCGGAGTCATATACTGGCTGCAGGAGCAGGAGACGAGATAGCCGCCCGGCTCTGTCAGCTTCATGGAGCGTAGATTCAGCTCCTTATACCCACGGTAGGCGGCATCCAATGCCTTGCGGCTCTTGGCGAAGGCAGGAGGATCGCAGATCACGAGACCGTACTGCCTCCCCGCATCGGAGTATTCCTTGACAAGATCGAACACATTGGCGCAGGTGGTGACGACCTCTACGCCATTTAATTTGGCATTTTCCCGCACCATGGCGAGAGCATCCTCGGAGACATCCACCGCCTCCACGGAGCTTGCCCCATAAAGGGCCGCGTGCATGGCAAAGCCGCCGGTATGACAGCACAGATCGAGGACAGTACGACCCTTGCAGTAGGGCTTGATGCGGCCTCTGTTCTCCTGCTGGTCGAGGAAATGGCCCGTTTTCTGCCCATTGGGGATATCCACCAGCATTTTGGCATCATGCTCTGTGATCTGGATCTGATTCGGCACTTCGCCGTAGACACAGCCGGTCATTTGGGCAAGGCCCTCCTTCTCACGGACCGGCACATCGCTTCTTTCATAGATGCCCTTGGGCGCAAAGATCTCCACCAGCAGGCGGATGATCGTCTCTTTCCACATCTCCATGCCGAGGGAGACGATCTGGAAAGAGAGATAGTCCCCGAACTTATCCACCGTCAGGCCCGGCAGGCCGTCGCTCTCGCCGAAGATCACACGGCAGGAGTTGGAAAAACCGAGGTTTTTTCGGAACGCCCAAGCCTGTTCGATCTTCCTGCGGAAGAAGGCTTCGTCGATCTCCTCATCCTTGTCTCTGGTCAAAACACGCACCACGATCTTGGACTTGGAATTGAAATAGCCCCGGGCCGCGAACTTCATGCGGCTGTCCACCACATCCACGATGCCGCCATCGGGACAGATATCATCATACCAGTCGATCTCATTGTCGAAGATCCAGAAGCTGCCGCCGCGGACATCCTTCTCCTCGCCGCGGCGCAGACAAACTTTTCCGTATTCCATAGTTACCTCTTTTCAGATCGCCGCGTCGCTTCGCTCCTCGCGATGACAGGCGTGTTTGCAAGTGCTATGCGGCCGGCGGGCAAGGGTCTGCCCGCCCTACGGTGAGATCGCTTTGCTCAAAACTTCGCCGATGCTCTCGCGGAAAATGAGATCCGCGCTTCCGTCATAAGGCGTCTCATCCCGGTTGATGAGCACCAGCTTATCGCCTTTGTAATACCGCAGAAGTCCTGCCGCAGGATAGACCGTCAGACTGGTACCGCCCACGATCAGAAGCTCCGCCTTTGCGATCGCTTCCACCGCACCCATGATGCAGGCATCGTCAAGGCCCTCTTCGTAGAGCACCACATCAGGCTTGATCGTACCGCCGCAGGTGCATTTGGGGATGCCCTGAGAATCTATGATGCGGTCTGCATCATAAAAGGCACGGCAGCGCATACAGTAGTTCCGGTGTACAGACCCGTGGAGCTCATAGACCTTTTTGCTTCCTGCCATCTGATGGAGACCATCGATATTCTGGGTGATGACCGCCTTGAGCTTGCCCCTCTTTTCCAGCTCCGCCAAGGCTATGTGGGCACGGTTGGGCAGAACATCGGGGCAGAGCAGCTTCTCCCGATAGAAGTTATAAAAATACTCGGTGTGGGCAAAGAAAAAGCTGTGGCTCAGGATCTCCTCCGGGGGATAGTCAAATTTTTCATGATATAACCCATCCACAGAGCGAAAGTCTTTCAGACCTGATTCTGTGGATACACCGGCGCCGCCGAAAAAAACGATATCATCACTTTCCGAGATCCAGTTTCTCAGGGTCGAGAGGCTGTCCATATTCTTCCTCCATTTCCCGCAGGAGCTTTTTCTCCTGCTTCGTCTCAAAGCGGAGCTTGCGGTACATATCGGGCCTGCGCTCGTAGGTCCTGAGCAGGCTCTGCTTCCTGCGCCACCTTGCCACATTCTGGTGGTTGCCGGAGAGCAGGATCTTGGGCGCGGCAAGGCCATGCCACAGCTCCGGGCGCGAATACTGGGGATATTCCAGCGTGCCGTCCCAATGGCTCTCATCGGTGAAGCATTCCTCATCGCCCAAGACCCCCGGCACCAGACGGCACACGGCATCCGCCACCGCCATGGCAGGGATCTCGCCGCCGGTGAGGACGAAGTCACCGATGGAGATCTCCTCATCCACACATTCGTCGATGAACCGCTGGTCGATGCCCTCATAGTGACCACAGACGAGGATGATATTCTCATAGTTATCCCGCAGACGCCTTGCATGGCTCTGGTCGAAGGTCACACCGCAGGGCGACATATAGATGGTATGCACCGGTGCGCCCACCTCATCGCAGATGGCCTGCCAGCAGTTGTAGAGAGGGTCTGCCTGCATGACCGCGCCATGACCGCCACCGTAGGGGTAGTCGTCCACCTGATTTTGCTTGTTGGTGGTATAGTCGCGGATCTGCCACGCCTCGATGCGGATCAGATCCCGCTCCTGGGCGCGGCCCAGAATACTCTCGTTCATCATGTCTCCCACCGTATCGGGAAACAGGGTCATGATATCAATCCGCATCGGTCCGCATCCCTTCGATCAGATGGACTTTGATCACGCCCTCTTTGGGATCGAGGGGCTCTACATATTCCTGCACAGCAGGAATCATATATTCATGCTCGCCCTTGACCACATACACATCGTTGCCGGGCATAATGATCACATCCTTCAGTTTGCCGATCTCTTTGCCGTCTGCCACCACCGGCAGACCGATCATATCGGCGATGAACATGACGCCCTCTTCCAGCTCGATATCGTCGCGGCAAAGGGCGATCTCCTTGTTGCGGAGCTTCACCGCATCATCGATCGAATCGACCCCCTTCAGCTTCATGAGGATCATATTCTTCTGGCGGCTGCTGTGCTGCACGGCATATTCTTTGCCATCGATGAACACACGGTCCAGATCCAAGAGGTCATCCGGATCATCAGACCAGGGCATGATCTTCACATCGCCACGCAGGCCGTGGGTATTGACGATCTGACCGGTAGGCAAGAAATTATCTTTCATAGTTTCGCTCCAAAAGTTTTTTCTTATTATAACACAGAACTTCCCATTTGTGACCTTTTTCTTTTCCAAATGCCGCAAAAAGAGGGCGTGTAACACGCCCCCTGTAGGGGCGGGCATCGCCCGCCCATGGGCGACCAATGGTCGCCCCTACTCTTTATTCATAGCCGATCGCTGTGAGGATCTGGGTCAGGAGCTTGGCATTCTTCAAGGAGAACTCCTTGGTCACATGGGGCTTGGCTTTCCCCATTGCACACAGGCTCATATTCTCCACTTCCAGCATGTAGTTGTTGGGCGTGGGGACTTCCCTGACCATCCTTCCCTCGTCGGTGGTGACGGAGAAGTGCAGATCGCCGGACTGGTTGAATTCAAAATGGCAGATGATCTTGCCATTTTCGCCGTGGATCTGCAGGCGGTCGATGCGCTTATCCTGCCCGGTGGCCAGCACCATACCGCTCTGGAGCAGGGCATGCTTGCCATCGGCATAGGACAGCAGTGCCGCCGCCACATTATCCACCTTTTCTTCCGTAAAGGTGCCCATAGCCTGCACGCGGACAGGCTCTTCCTCCAACAGCCACAGCACCTCGCTGGTGCAGTAGCAGCCGAGATCGTACACACTGCCGCCGTAGGTCTCACGGCGCATACGGATATTGGACACATCGTAGTCGGAGGTGATGAAGGCGCTCTCCACACGGCGGATCTTGCCGACCTTGGGCAGCTCCTCCTTGACTGCCGCGATCACGGGGCTGTGCAGATACGCAAAAGCCTCCATCAGATACACGCCGTTCTCCTCCGCCACACGGAACATCTCCTCGATCTGCTCGACTGTGGGCGCAAGGGGCTTTTCACACAGGACATGGAGACCTGCCTGCATAGCCTTGATCGCCCATTCATAGTGGAGCTGGTTGGGCAGCGGGATATAGACTGCCTCCACAGCCGGGTCTGCCAGCAGAGCCTCGTAGCTGTCATAGGCCTTCTCAAAGCCGAACGCTTCCTTGTAGGCTTCGGCCTTCTCCATGGATCTGCCTGCGATGGCATAGAGGTTGCAGTGCTCCGCCTGCTGCATACCGGGGATGGTACAGCCCTTGGCGATCCCGGCTGTGCCGAGAACGCCCCAATTCACCTTGCTCATATTCAACGCTCCTTATCCGCCATCACATAGATGTTGTAGAGGTCCTCTTCATACAGGACCTTCAAAGAGCCCTGCTGACCGCCGCCTGCCTCGGCACAGCCCTTCGCCATGATGCGGAGCTGTTCCTCGGTGGGGCTGACGCCCAGCTCCTTCAAATTGGTGGGCATATCGATGCTGCGGAAGAAGTCCTCCATGGCCTCGATGCCGCGCAAGGCAGTCTCTTCCTCAGTATTGCCCGCTTCCACGCCCATGACGAAGGTGGCGAACTTCACGAAACGGTCAAGACCTGCCTTCATCACATATCTTGCCCAGCTTCCCCAGACAGCGGCAAGACCGGCACCATGGGCCACATCGAACATACCGCCCAGCTCATGCTCCAGATTGTGCGTCGTCCAGTCACCGCCGTCGTTGCCGAAGCCGGTGAGACCATTGTGGGAGATCGAGCCGGACCACATGATCTCAGCTCTGGCCTCGTAGTTTTTGGGATCGTCCTTCAGGATGCGGGCATACTTCATCACATCCTGCAAAACGGCAGCCGCCACACGGTCGGTGATCTCCATGCAGGGCGCGCCGCTGAACCAGCGCTCCATGGTGTGCATGAGGATGTCGGTGCAGCCGGACTTGGTCTGATAGTCGGGCAGGGTCATGGTCAGCTCGGGATCCATGATGGCGAACTTGGGACGGCTCAGGTCGCTGTCATAGGCACGCTTCTCGCCGGTCTTTTCGTTGGTGATGACACTGCCGTTGCTGGTCTCACTGCCGGCGGCAGCGATGGTCAGAACGGAAGCCAGCGGCAGGCAGGCCGTGGCCTGCTTCACATGGCGGTAAAGATCCCACACATCGCCCTCGTTGGCAAGGCCGTAAGCGATCGCCTTGGCGCTGTCGATGGTGGAGCCGCCGCCCACGGCGAGGATAAAGTCCACGCCCTCTTTTTTGCAAAGCTCGATGCCCTCATAGACCTTGCAAAGTCTGGGATTGGGCACGACACCGCCCAGCTCCACATAGTCGATGCCGCCGTCGGTCAGGCATTTTTCGATGCGGTCCAGCAGACCTGTTCTCTTGGCAGACTGACTGCCGTAGTGCAAAAGCACCTTCTTGCAGCCCTGCTCGCGGATCAGCTCCGCCACCTGCAGCTCTGCGCCTTTGCCGAATACCACCTTGGTAGGTGCGTAGTAACCGAAGATCTCAGACATGACAGTTCCTCCTTATGTTCTCTTTGCCGCCTCTGCTCTCTGGCGGCAGATGACCTCCCAGCTGGGGATCCGCTTCATGATCTCTGTCAGCTCCTGCATGTGCTTGGGGATCTGGATGTTTTGCGGGCACATCTTCATGCATTTGCCGCAGGCGATGCATGCCTGAGGACGCTTCTCCTCCGGCATGGCCTCCACCGCCATGGATACATTGAAGGTCTCCTGCACCTTGAGATCGTTGCAGATGTTCAGCAGTACGGGGATATCCAATCCCTGCGGACAGCTGTCACAGCAGTAGCGGCAGGCAGTACAGGGGATGTTCCCCTTGATCGTATCCGCCATAGCCAGAATCAGTGCTGTCTCCTCGCGATTCAAGGGCTTTTCTTCCTCAAAGGTCTTGATATTCTCCACCATCTGCGCCATGTTGGACATGCCGCTGAGGATCATCTTGCAGTTGGGAAGGCCCTGCAGGAAGCGGAAGGCCCACGCCACAGTCTTTTCATCGGGGCGCATGGCGTGCAGGCTCTTCTCCCCCGGCAGGCTCACCAGCTTGCCGCCGCGGACAGGCTCCATGACCCAGACCGGGATCCCCCGTCTTGTGAGCATATCATACTTCGAGCGCGCTTTTTGCAAGGTCCAGTCCAGATAGTTCAGCTGGATCTGGCAGAACTCCATATGCTCGCCCACGGCATCGAGGAATCGCTCCATGGTATCGAGCCTTGCGTGGGTGCTGAAGCCAAGATGCTTGATGCGGCCGAGGCGCTTTTGCTCCAGAAAATACTCCACGATGCCCCACTGGGGATCGAGATACACATCAATGGACTTTTCATAGATATTGTGGAGCAGATAAAAATCGAAATAGTCCACACCGCACTTTTTGAGCTGCTTTTCAAACACTTCTGCCGGATCGTACCGCTCCGCGATCTGATGACCGGGATACTTGGTCGCAAGGAAGAAGCTCTCTCTTGGGTACTTGGAAAGACACCGACCGATCACTGTCTCCGACAGACCCTCGTGATAGGGGTAAGCCGTGTCAAAATAGTTGACACCGTGGGCCATAGCGTAGTCCACCATCTCCTGCACCTGCGCCTCGTCGATCTGACCGTCTGCCTTGGTGGGCAGGCGCATGGTGCCGAAGCCGAGACGGGACAGGCTCTTATCCTGAAAATCGTTCCGAATCATCCGATCGCCTCCTTTTATGATCATAGTGTAACCCGAAAGATACCCCTTCGTCAAGAGGCGGTTTTTGTTGCACTTTTGTCTCATTCATTCAATAAAATTTTGAGTTTTTGCAGTTTCCTTGCCACCCCCACTGTCCTGTGCTACCATAGCGAAAAAAGGAGTGATCATCATGCAGGACCATGCGATCGAATATCTGACCCTCTCTCAGGAGGACCTGATCAAAGCCGGTGCCTTCGACCTGCCTATGGCCATCAAGGCCCTGAAGGAAGCCCTGTTCAAATTCCGTGACGGCCGGATCCTGTTCCCCGATAAGATCGTGCAGATCTTCAAGGAAGAGACACAGGAGCGCATCAACTGTCTGCCTGCAACACTGCTGGACGAAAAGCTCTGCGGTGTCAAGTGGGTATCTGTGTTCCCGCCCAACCCCAGAAAGTACGGCATGCAGAACTTATCTGCCATCATCGTGCTGTCTGAGATCGAAAAGGGCTTCCCTGTCTGTGTCATGGAGGGCACGCTCTGCTCCAATATCCGTGTGGCCGCCATGGGCGCCACTGCCGCAGAAGTCCTCAGCCGCGAGAACGCTGAGGTCATCGGATTCATCGGCGCCGGTGAGCAGTCCAAGATGCACTTGCTCGGCATGAAGTCCGTCAGACCCGGTCTGAAAACTTGCAAGGTCGCCGCCAAGGATGCCTATGAGGAGCAGGACTTCATCGCCCAGATGCAGCCCATTTTGCCCGATATGGAATTTGTGGCCTGCAACACCGTCTTGAAAGATGCCGTCGAAGGTGCCGATATCATCGTCACCGGCACCAGCGCCCAGGCGCCTCTGCTGAAAGCCGACTGGATCAAGAAAGGTGCATTCTACAGCCATATCGGCGGCTGGGAGGACGAATACAAGGTGGTTCAGATGGCAGATAAGATCGTCTGCGACGACTGGGAGACCGTCAAGCACCGCACCCAGACCGTCAGCCGCTGCTACAAGGACGGCGTCATCACCGATGCCGATATCCACGGCAACCTGATCGATGTGCTGTCCGGCAAGATCCCGGGCCGTGAGAACGAGGACGAATTCATCTACTTCGATGCCGTCGGCCTTGCCTATGTGGATGTGTCCATCGCCAATGCTATGTACCAAAAAGCCCTCGCCGTCGGCGTGGGGAGAAAGGCCTACCTGCAAGAGAGCATGATCTTCGAAAAGGATCTTGCAGGCAAAATCGTGCTGTAAATATGCAACGCCTCAGAGGAAGTTCCTCTGAGGCGTTTTTTAGCCTCCCTCTGATGAGGGAGGTGGATTTTGCCATAGGCAAAAGACGGAGGGAGAGACTTTGCGACTCCCGGTTTTCTCACCCTCAGTCACGGCTAGCGCCGTGCCAGCTCCCTCATCAGAGGGAGCCTTTCCTTTGTTATTTCAGCAATGTAACACTTTGTCTTTGATTTGCGATCGCCATACGGCTCACGATCGTCGCTACAGCACTACGCTGGATAGTTGTGTCAGGCCCAAATGTTCCCATTTCATCATTGCCAGTCAGAACACCGGCACGGTAAAGCAGATATATCTCATCAATATATTTGCTTCCTTTTAGCACATCCGGAATCGCGTCTTCTTCAACTGTATTTATTTTCGGCAAAGCTTCTTTAGGTAATGCTCTTGATAAAATTGCTGCAAACTGAGCACGTGTGGCAGTGGAAAAATAGCTACTAAATTCATTTTCTTTGATAATTTTATTGTCTATAGCATAATTTACATACACATTGTACCAGAGGCTTGTTTGTTCAAATTCCGCCCTACCAGTATAGTAAATACTATGCAATCTCGCCGCTAATGCGATCGTTTCAGCTATCGATATTTCACCATTTGGGTTGAATATGGTATTACTTACACCATTTACTAAGCCCATTTCATATGCCATACGCACATCATTTGCATACCATGAATTTGACGGCACATCTGCAAAGTGGTTTTCTTCATACAAGTATATTTTCTTAAAATTCGCAAACCCACTATCTGTAACAGAATATTTTTTTACATTCTTTTCTGCAGGAATCGCTTCATAATAAAACATATAATTTACATTATTTGTTCCATCAAGAAGTGGATCACCTACCCAAAGATAATATATACCCTTATTAAGTGTGCCACCCATTATTTGTGCAAATCCCCCGTCCCCCAGTTGCACTGTTTGACTTGATAGTACAATCGTATGATCACTCCATAGCGTTAGAAATAGATTAGTTGAGGCAAATTGATTTTCTGAATGAATCAAAATATGACTTTTTTCATCCAAAACAATTTTGTAATAATCTGTATCAACTGCATCCGGAAAAATAAATGCACCATATACAGTATCTTTATTTTCAACCTTTTGTGCGGTCACTTCCGACAAGTTGTTTCCTTTTTCATATATTACTCGCTCATTGAATGCATATTCAAACTCATCATACGAAAATTTTTCAGATGCACTCACCAAACATGTCAACCCCATTATTGACACCAAAATCATCAAGCATATAAAAACTTTTCTCATAAAATTCACTCCTAACTATTTTATCATCATTATAGCCCGTATATGGGCAATTGTCAAGATTGGGGCATGGTAATACGATTACATAAGATACACAGGAGGTATCTGTATGATCGTATTCAACAAATTATGGGAGACCATGAAAGAGAAAGGCATCTCTCAATACAAGCTCATCAAAGAATACCATATCAGCACAGGACAGCTTGACCGTCTTCGAAAAAATGAAAATGTAAACAGCTACACCTTAGACCAGCTGTGCAAGATCCTCGGCTGCAAGCTTGAGGACATTGCGGAATATGTAGAGGACTGATTCCAGTTTGCTAAACTGAAGAACAGATAAACAAAACGCTTCGAAACGATGTTTCGAAGCGTTTTGTGCAAACTCAGCAATTACGGAGTAGATTTCTTGGGCGGACTCTGGTTTAATAAACATGAAGGAGGTGGCGGTATGTATGAAGTGCTGAAATATATCCATGCACATATCGGAGACCCTCTGAATCTGACACAGCTGGCAGATCGGTTTGGATATTCCAAGTGGCATTTTTGCGCCAAGTTCCATGAATACACAGGCCGTTCCTTCGTCAAATATGTCCGTCACTACCGATTGCAGTTGGCCGCGCTGGATATCCTTTCCGGCAAGACGGTGACCGAGACCGCCTCTGCCTATGGATATGACACCATAGGCGGCTTCAACAAAGCGTTCCTCGCTCAATATGGCTGCCTGCCCAGAGAATACAAGCGGCATGCCAAAGAGACACAGCTGTACTATGAAAGGAGAGCCCATTCCATGTATCCGCTCACAGACCGATGCGAACTGTTGAAGCAGCTCGTCACAGGAACGAACGACTATGAAGACCGCTACTGCATCCAGCGGCAGGTCTATTCCGCCCTTGGACGAATCGAGGCCGCCGAAAAAGGCTGCTCCCCCACCGAGATCACAGCCGCCGGTCTTTGCAATGTTTTGGAGAATTTTTCTCCTGTCATCCTCCCCGGCGAGCTGATCGTCGGCTTCAACCATCCCGATACCAAATATCCGGAGCGCTTCACCCCGACCGATACGCCGGAGCATCGGGAACTGGCGAAGCGGAACCGTATCCCGGAAGAGATGCTGGATCGCTATTTTGCTTTCCAAAAGGATCCCGCTCTGGAGCTTCATTTTGAATATCGGAAACACATCCCGGACTATGCTCATGCAGTCTCCGCCGCACCCACGCAGCAAGAGCTAGATTCCACCGAGGATCAGTCCTCCATCGCGCGGAACATCGATTCCAATCACACCGTGATCGGCTATGAGAAGGTCCTGAAGCTTGGCTTCCGCGGACTTCTGGAGGAAGTCCGCGCCTACGAAGAAAAGAACGGTCCCTGCGCCATGTACGACGGCATGAAGAAGCTCTGCGACGCCGCCTGCCAAATGGGCAAAAAGTATGCCGCCGAGGCACAGGCGCTCTTGGATCTGGAAGACGATGCCTATCAAACAGAAGATCTGGAAAAGATCATCGAAGTCTGCAGCCGTGTGCCGGAGCAGCCTGCCAAGACCTTCCATGAAGCGGTACAGACCCTTTGGTTCGCCCATATCCTCAACACATGGGAGGACTTTATCAACGCCAATTCTCTGGGGCGTCTGGATCAGATCCTATACCCCTACTATCAGCGCGATGTGGCCGCAGGCCGTCTGACCAAAGAAGAGGCCTTTGAGCTGATCTGCTGCCTATGGCTGAAGCTCTACCGCAATTATGATGTGCAGCAGTCCTGTGTGGGCGGCACAGCCCCCGATGGCAGCAGCGCAGTCAACGAGCTGTCCTACATGATGCTCGATGCCACAGAGCAGCTGAACATCATCCGCTGTCTCTCTGTCCGCTTTTCTCAAAATACGGAAAAGGACTTTGTCCAAAGGGCTTTGGAAGTAGTCGGCCATGTGCAAAAAGGCGTGCCCTTCTTTTTTAATGATGATGTCATGATCCCGGCCCTCACCTCCAAGGGGATCGATATGGCAGATGCCTATGACTACACCCAGATCGGCTGCGTGGAGACGGTCATCCCCGGCCGCTCCAACCCCCACGCCGTCACCGGCGAGATCAATGTGCTCAAGGCGCTGGAATATGCCATGAACAACGGCGGCAGCATGATGTATCCCCATCTGCATCCCGGTGCGGAGACAGGCCCGCTCGACCACTTTGACACCTATGAAAAATTCTACGCCGCCGTGAAAAAGCAGATCTGTCATCTGCTGGATCTGACCTGCTCCAAGGTCAAAAAATACCGGGAATACTCCGCGCTCTACAACCCCAAGCCCTACAAATCCCTGCTGACAGAGGGCTGTCTGGAAAGCGGAAGAGACTTCAACGACGCAGGTGCCAAATATGACTACTACCAGATCATGCTGGACGGTATCCCCAACTTGGCTGACTCTCTGGAAGTCATCCGGGAATTTGTTTACAGGCAGAAAAAATTCACCTTAACGGAATTAAAAGATATCCTCGAACACGACTATCCCAACGAGGCCGTCCGCCTGAGCTTCATCAATAAGGCAGCAAAGTTCGGCAACGATATCGATAGCGTCGATTCCATTGCCGCAGATCTGATCGGTACGGCCTGTGACGCGCTGGATGCGCTTTCGGGGAAATACGAACTCTCTTTCCATGCTCAGCCCTTTACCTACTGGTGGATGGTAGATCGCGGTCAGCAGACTGCCGCCACGCCGGATGGCAGACACCGCGGCGAGATCATGGCCTACAGCGTCTCTCCCATGCAGGGCCGTGATTTCAACGGCTTGACCGCACTACTCAACTCCATCTCCAAGCTGCCCACTACTCGCACCCCCGGCACGACCTCTGCCATCGTAGAGGTAGACCCCAAGCTGTTCACCGATCGGAACATCCCCATGCTCACCGATATCCTTTTTGCCGCCGCGAAAAACGGTCTTGAAAATGTGCAGTTCAATACCATCGACGCAGACACCCTGATCGACGCAAAGAAGCACCCGGAAAAATATAACAATCTTGCCGTTCGTGTATCGGGTTTCAGCCAGAAGTTCAATCTTTTATCCGAAGACCTGCAGGACCATATCATCGGAAGGACGAAGCACGCATGTCTGTAAGCGCAAAGATCTCCAACATCGCAAGAGGCTCTTTGCACGATGGCCCGGGCATTCGAACGGTGGTCTACTTTAAGGGTTGCGGTCTTCGCTGCCGGTGGTGCCACAATCCAGAGACATTCTCGCAAAAGCGGGAGATCCTCTTTTCCCCCACTAAGTGCATCTTCTGTGGAGCTTGCAGCGCGGTCTGCCCGGAGCATCACACCGCAGGAGAAAACGCTGTCACATTCCTGCGAGACGGTTGTACCGCCTGCGGCAGATGCGCCGATGTCTGCCCGACCCTTGCCCTGAGCCTTTGCGGTGAGGACATGGATATGGATACAGTCTTTGCCGCCATCGAAAAGGATCGGACCTATTACACCGCCTCCCATGGCGGTGTGACCTTCTCCGGCGGTGAGTGTCTTTTGCAGGCGGAAGCGGTAGCGGATATCGCCTGCCGCTGTCGGACTCTTGGAATCTCCACTGCGGTAGAGACCGCCCTTTTCGTGCCGTGGGAAAATATCGAGCAGGTGCTCCCTTACATCGATCTTTTCTATGCCGATCTGAAGATCGCAAACTCCGAAAAGCACCGTCAGTACACCGGGCAGGATAATGCTCTTATTTTAGAGAATCTACGCTGCCTTTCTCTGGCACACTCCAACATCATCGTCCGAATCCCCATTATCCCCGGTGTCAATGACACAGCGGATGATCTCGAAGGCTTCGCTCGTATCCTTCGCAGTCTGGGCCCCGGTATCAGGCAAGTGGAGCTATTAAAGTACAACATCCTCGGTGCTTCCAAATATGATGCCATCGGGAAGACTTGGGTAAGATTTTCCGATACGATCCAGTCGGACGAAGAGATGCACGCTCTGTGCATCACACTGGAAGCACGATGCGGTCTTCCCTGTATATGCTAAAGAACGACCCGGCAGTACGATGCCGGGTCGTTCTTTAGCCTGTTGAATGTTCTTCCACCACAGGCCTGTCGTGGAGGTTTCGGTCTTTGGCATAGTAAGACGGGGCGACGCCCATCTTTTTGGTGAACAGGCGGGAGAAATACTGCGGAGAGGAGAAGCCAAGCTCCTCCGAGATCTCTGTGATAGACTTGTCTGTATTGGCAAGCAGGATCTTGGCCTGCCGAAGCTGTTCCTGGGTGATGGCCTCATGGAGGCCGATGCCCTTGATCTGCTTGTAGACCGTGGAGAGCCGCGTACGGCTGTAGTGGAAATCCTCGGCGATCTCCTCCACTGTGAGCCTGCGGCGGAAATTGCGGACGATATAGTCATCCACCTGCTCGATCAGATAGCCCTGCATGGCCTTTTTAAAATAGCTGGTACGGACCACAGAGCCCTTCTCCATGGTCACCTGCCGCAGGAGCATGATCAGGAGCTGCTCCAGATAACAGCAGATCAGCTGCTCCGCGCCCAGGGGCGAATCCACATTGGGCACAAAATGTAAAATATGCAGTCTGTTGACGCTGCGGTTCAAAAAACAAGCCTCCAGCTCCGCCACGATCTTGTTGGTGATGGGGATGCTCTCCTCCGCCATATCGGGGATGACTTCCTGTAAGGGCCGCAGATGCTCCGCATTGGTGCAGGTGAAGGACAGGACCAGAGCCACATCGCCCTTGCCCTTGGTAGCAGGCGCATGCTCCACACCGGGCGCGACCAGTAAGACCTCGCCCTCCTGCAGCAGGGTCACGGTATCATCCCGCTCCACTTCCATCTGCCCCTTGACACAGCAGCACAGCTCCCATGCCTCGGCATGGGTATGGCGCAGAGACTTTTTCCGGGGCACCCGCATCAGATCTGCCGAAACGAGCTCCTGCACGGTGACTATTCTGGATAACTTGTATTTTTCATAGCCGAACATATCATCACCCTTTTCTCCATTATATCCTGTCCTTTGACATCTTGCACTATGAAATGCTAAAAATTTAACAAAAGTATAAATTCGTGCGACAAAAAAGCATATACTTGGCCGCACAAAAGGAGTAGTATATAGTCAGAAAGTTGTATCCGTATGGAGGGATATTTTTATGAAGTTTCATCAGAATGTAGAAAAGAACAGACAGGCGATCCTGGACACCGAACGCTATGTCTGGAATCACCCTGAGACCGGCTTCAAGGAGTGGGAGACCCAGAAGTATCTGGCCAAGGTCTTTGAAGATGCCGGGTATGCGCTGACCTACGCCGGTGATATCCCCGGCTTCTACACCGATATCGACACCGGCCGTCCCGGTCCCAAGATCCTCATCATGGGTGAGATGGACGCGCTGGGCGCGCCCAACCATGTGGAATGCACCAACGGCAACGCCCACGCCTGCGGCCACAATGTACAGTGCGCCGCGCTGGTCGGCACCGCTTTGGCCCTGAAAGAGCCCGGTGCGCTGGATGGTCTTAGCGGCTCCATCCGCCTGATGGCAGTGCCTGCCGAAGAGCTGATCGAGATCTCCTACCGGGAAGAATTGCGTAAGCAGGGCATCATCCGTTACATGGGCGGCAAGGTGGAGTTCCTCTATCGCGGCTACATGGACGGCTGCGACATCTCCTACATGATCCACGCCACCATCAACAACAACTACGACTTCGTGATCTCTCAGGGCTGCAACGGCTGTATGGCAAAAGAGATCGTCTTTGAAGGCAAGGCCTCTCACGCAGGCGGCAGCCCCCACTTGGGCATCAATTCCCTGTATGCCGCCAACATGGGTCTCAACGCCCTCAATGCCATCCGCGAGACCTTTGTGGATGACGAGCATGTGCGCGTCCATCCCATCATGACCGACGGTGGTCAGACCGTCAATATCATCCCCAGCGCCGCCGCCCTTTCCACCTTCGTCCGCGGCAAGACCATCGACTCCATCAAGAATACCAACCGCAAGCTGAACAGAGCCATGGCAGGCGCTGCTGTGTCTCTGGGCGCAAAGGTATCTGTCATTGACAGACCCGGCTACTCCCCCCTGATCAATGCGCCCATGCTGGTTGAACTGACCGAAGCGACCGCAGGCGAATACTTCGGCGCAGACCGTGTCTATAACTCCGGCAAGTGGGGCTGCGGCTCCACCGATATGGGTGACCTGAGCTGTGTCATGCCTTCCATCCATCCCCATATGGCAGGCTGCTCCGGCACCAGCCACGGCGATGACTATCTGGTCACCGATCCCGTCAAGGCCTGCCTCGGCGCCGCCACCGTGCAGGTGGCCCTTGCCGAAAAGCTCCTGAAGGACGAGGCCAAGCTTGCTAAGGAGGTCATAGAAAAGACCGAGCTCCGCTACCCCAGCAAGGAAGCATTCTTCGCTGATATCGACCAGCTGATGAACGACAAGGCTCTTGTCTCCTACGAAGAAGATACCATCACCGTCACCCTGTAAAGGAGGGTATTTATGGCACTGTTTGAAGTCACAGAATACGACAAAAAGGTCTATGAAGAGCAATTAAAAGACTTCCTGCCCGATAAAATGCTGGATGTCCACACCCATGTGTACAAGGACGAGCTTCGTCCCCAGCCCTGGCGCGTGAACGGTGAACTGAAGCGCACCTCCAACACCTGGGTGGCAAGAGTGGCCGTGGAGGATCCCATCGAAGAGCTGATGGAGACCTACGCGCTCATGTTCCCCGGCAAGGATGTGAAGGCTCTCATGTTCTGCAACGGCCTTTCCGATGCCAACAATGACTATGTCCGCGATGTCTCTGCCAAATACGGCTGGCCTGCCCTGTACTATTCCAAGGCCTGCCAAAGCGCCGATGAGGTGGAAGCCAAGATCCGCGAAGGCAATTTCCTGGGCCTCAAGTCCTACCTCTCCCAGTCCGCGCCTTACATCCCTGTAAAGGAGCGCCGCATCCTGGACTTCTTCCCGGACTATCAACTGAGGCGAATGGATGAGATGGGTGCGATCGTCATGTGCCACATCCCCAGAGACGGCAGACTGAAGGATCCTGTCAATCTCTATCAGCTGGTGGAGATCGCCAACAAGTATCCCAACATCCACTTCATCGTAGCGCATGTGGGCAGAGCCTACACATACGAAGATCTGGGCAACTCCTTCGAGGTCTTGAAGGACGCCCCGGGACTTCTCTATGACTTCTCCGCCAACTGCTGTGATGCCGCCATCGAAGCTGTCATCCGCCATGCAGGCACGAAGAAGGTCATGTTCGGCACAGATATGCCGATCTTGCGTATGCGTACCCACCGCATCGAGGAAAACGGCACCTATATCAATCTGGTCCCTCCCGGTCTGTACGGCTCAGAGAAGGACGATCCCCATCTGCGGGAAGTCTCGGAAGAAGAGGCCGGGAAGATCACCTTCTTCGCCTATGAGGAGCTGCTGTCCTTCAAGCGCGTGGCAGAAAAGCTGGACCTGAGCCACAGGGATGTGGAAGATATCCTCTATAACAACGCCATGGAAATGGTGGATGCCGCGAGAAAGTCGATCCACGGTGGATGATATGGAAAACAAACAAAAAACAAGGCTTCATTACGCATGGGTCATCTTTGTGGTCTGCTTCCTGATGGCAGGCTGCTCTCTGGGCTTCTGCAGCAGTCCCAGCGGGATGTATCTCCGATCCGTTTCGGAAGACCTCGGCATCAGCCGCGCGGCCTACTCGGTCAGCAATTCCCTGCGTTTCATCTCTACAGCCCTGATCAACATCTTCTTTGGCAAGCTGGTCGCCAAATTCGGCGCGAGAAAGCTGGCCGTGACCGGACTTTTGGCCCTGTCGCTCTCCTGCATCGTCAATTCCATGGTGAGGGGGCCTTTCCTGCTGTATGTTGGCGGCACGCTCCTGGGCATCGGCTTCAGCTGGACTGCCACCACCATGGTCGGCTATGTGGTAGAAAAATGGTTCACCAGTAAAAAAGGTACGATCATGGGCATCATTTTGGCCTCCAACGGCCTGTTCGGTGCCGGTGCGGTACAGATCCTTTCTCCTCTGATCTACGGTGAAAATGAAGCCTGGCGCGATTCCTACCTGCTTTGTGCCGCAGTGATGTTCGCACTCGCTGTCATCGTTTTGATCTTTCTGCGCGGCAAGCCCGAAGATAAGGGCATGGCACCCTTGGGCGACGGCACTGTCACAGCAAAAAAGCAGCGGGGCCGCAACTGGAGCGGCATCTCCACAGAGGAGGCCTTCCGCAGACCCTATTTTTACATCAGCGCCATCTGCATTTTCCTCACCGGTATGCTGCTGCACGCCATCGGAAATGTCGCTACCGCGCACTTTGAAGATCGCGGCATCTCTGTTGCGGTCATCACCAACATCACCAGCATCAGCTCCCTGGTGCTGCTCGGCGCGAAAATGCTGACCGGCTACAGCTTTGACAAGTTCGGTCTGCGCTTCACCATGACGGCCTGCAACATCTTCGCCGCCGTCGGCATCACGGTGCTGGCCTTCGTACAGACGCCCTTTATGGCTTATACCTCCGCCATCCTCCGCGCCATGGCCCTTCCTCTGGAGACCATCATGCTGCCGCTCATCACCATAGAGCTGTTTGGCAGAAAGTCCTACGCACACATCATGGGACTGCTGGTATCCTTCAACACCTTAGGCTATGCCGCAGGCGGACCTGCGATCAACCTGTTCTACGATCTCACAGGGACCTATGTGCCTGTCATGCTGGCACTGGGTGCAACGATGGTCGTCGTATCCATCACCATGCAGTTCTGCATCTCCGCCGCCCACAAGATCCGTATCGCACAGGAAGGTGCATAACAAAAGCCCGCAAGACCATAGGGTCTTGCGGGCTCTTGCATTTATCGGACATCCAAGATCTTCACACGGGCAACACCGTTCTTTTTTTCCATGACCAAGGTCGTTTTGCCCTTGGCGAACTGCTGGATCGGTCTGCGGCGCTGCAGATCCATGATGACGAAGTCATAGGTCTCCTGCAGGGAGATATCCTCCTTGGACTTGGAAACACGGTGCTGGTCCCAGTCATACCGCATCAGGCCGCGAAGCTGTTCGACCCATTCACCGTCGAACTTTTGGAGCATATTCTCCATAAGCTCCAGCGGATTATCTACGACCTCTCTGGTGGCATGATCCATATCCTCCGCGAAGCAGCTCTCGTTCACCTCACAGAAATCTCTGTAGAAGCGCAGGTTATCGCCCTCATAGAGCTTTCGCAGATACCGGGCCGCATTGGGGAACTGGCGATAAACATGGGTAAAGAAGATCACATACTGGAAGTTCTCGCGCACCGGCGTGCCCAGATGATAGAAGAATGGGAACACCGTTTTGTGCTGTGCGATATGCACCTTTTCTTCCTCATAGCCGAACACCGCGCGGGTCAGCACCTTGATCTTGGGATCCAGGATCAGTTCATCCATATGATCTTCGGCGATCTGCGTGGCAGGGTTGAAGCGGGTATAGGCCATGATGATGGACTGGACGCCCATATCCACCAGCGTGAACATCAGCTCCAATGTATCGTTGAGATCGGCCTCCGTCTCCTCCGGGAAGCCGTACATAAAGAACAGGGAGACCCTCAGTCCGTTTTTCAGCATAAAACGGATCTTCTCCTGTGCCCGCTCCAGATCCAGCCGCTTGTTGGTCAGCTTCTGCATCCGCTTGGAGCCTGTTTCGATACCGACTTCGATATCCGTCATGCCGGCCTGCTTCATCTTCATCAGCAGCTCCTCTGTGATGCAGTCGATCCTGGTGGAGCAGCGCCAGCAGATATCCAGATCCTGCTCGATGATATAGTCGCACACCTGCTCGACCAGCTTGTGGTTGATGGTGAAGGCATCATGGGAGAACCAGAAGCTGCGGATCCCGAAGCGCTCTTTGAAATAGCGGATATCCGCCACGATGCGCTCGGCGCTCTTCATACGGTAGGTCCTGCGCCAGAAGTGGCTGGTGCAGCAGAAGGTGCAATTGTATGGACAGCCGCGTCCTGCATCGATCGGCATATAGTAAGTATCGGAGCTGAGCTTTTCGGGGCTCTCCTCATAGCGGCCCACGAACAGCCGCTCATCCCACCGCGGCTCCGCATCGAGGTCACACAGAGGCAGCTCCAGATCGTTCTTTACGATCTGGCCATCTTTTCTGTAGAAAAGACCGGGGATCGTATCCATCCCCTGCCCGCCATCACGCAAAAGAGCCGTAAAGAAAGGCACGACGGTATTCTCGCCCTCACCGGTGCAGATATAGTCCACATGAGGCATAGCAGCCAAGGTATCCCGTGCTGTCGCGGAGGCCTGCGGACCGCCCAGCACGATCACAGTCTCCGGTGCAGCGCGCTTGACCTCCGCCGCGATACGGAGCATGATGTGATAGTTGGTCCAGACGCAATAGAAAGCCACGCTCCCGGGCGTATGCACCAAGAGCCGCTCCGTCATGCTTTTGATAAAAGCTTCATAGTCCTTTCCGCAGTCTCCTGCCTCCCAGAAGTGCAGGATATCGGTCTCAAAGCCTGCCTTCAGCAGGCGGGTCGCCAGAAGCAGGGTGCCGTTGACCTCGTGGTGCAGTTCCGGCTGCTCCATGGATGTGACAAACATGATATCTTTCATAGCCAAGCTCTCCTTTTGGCAGATCGTTCGTTCCTTTATGTTATCACATTTCCATTTTTTATGCAAGCAAACAAAGATTCTCTGCGCAGCTCCTGTCTGTTCCCAAACTTAGGGCCGCTCGCCGGATGCGCTCCACAGGCTCTGCGGCGGGGGGCTGACCGGACGCAAGAAAAGAGCCTTATCTGCCCGATCGGGCAGATAAGGCTCATCGATCAAGGTGACACCGGGAGCTGAAGGCGCTTACTGCAGCAGGATGGTGCGGATCGTTTCGATCTGCTCCTGCGTGATACCGGCAGCTTCCGACAGGAACGAGACGATCTGCTCCTGGATGGTCTCACCGGCATAGTTCTTCAGACCGCTGATCACGATATCCATCTGGGCGGAAGTCTGATAGCCGGAGGCCGAAAAACCTGTCATATGGTACTCTCGGAGCATGTCCTCCTCGGACATATTCAAAAGGCCCTGCAGCAAAAACACGATCGTACCGGTGCGGTCAGCACCGTGGGTGCAGTGCAGATACATGGGATACTTGTTGGGGTCTGCCAGATCCGTGAAGATCTCACGCAAAGCCGGCTGATAGACTCTGCTGAAAACTTCGCCGTACTGGGGCGCGCCGTAGAACTTGTGGCCCACATTCTCGCCCAGTCTGGAGCCGTAGTTGCCGGTGAACAGCGATGCGCCGCGCAGGTCGAAATCATAGACGAAGCCGAAGGTCTCGCGGACATGCTCCACATCGTCTGCCGACAGGAAGTAGGACGGCACGACCATGCCGTCAAGCTCACTGCCGCGGATGATCATCCCCTGCCTGACCGTTCGCCCATCCATGGTCTCATAACCGCCGATATCCCGCACATTGGACACACCGGGGATCGACAGGAAGCGAGTAGACTTCTCCGTCACGAAGCTGCCGGTGTATTCCTCACCGTCCACCGTGACCGTATAGTCATAGGCCGTGTCGGTCTTGAGGTTATCGATGGCGATCGAGGTATAGGCAGGATCGAGCACAAAGGCTCTGGCAGCCGTAGGATCTTCCGCTTCGCTGATGACCAGAGAGCCGGTGCGGTCCACCAGGTCATATTCAAATTGGAGCGGACGGTACGCCGACCCGCGCTGCACGCTCTGCTCCACCGTGATCTTACCGTCATACAGCTCCTTGGCGCCCTCCGAGCACAGCAGCACCTTGCCATCAAATACAGGCAGATGCACGGTCTCGTCTCCGCTGACCTGCGGGAGCTGTTCCACCACCACCTGCTCGGTCTCCGGTTTGGGGCTCACATCAGGAGAGCTCAGGATCCTGTCTCCATTGAGGATAAACAAGCCCAACAGGATCAGACCAAGGATCCCTGTGGCAGCAGGCACCCATTTTTTCGTGTTCTTCAGGAGGTAGGAGAGTTTCCTCCTTCTCTTTTTCGGGGGGATATAGGACTTGGGGATCAGCTTATAGTCTTCACCAAAGGTATAGGTGCCTTTCTTGACGATGCCGTTCGTCATCTCCCCATGGACCACATGGGGCCCCTTGACTGCGCGTCCTTTGGAGCTGATGTAGTAGATGTCACCATCCACCTTCACGATACCGGCATGGTAGGGCCTTCCGTTTTTATAGTAGATCAGTTGTTCATTTTCCAAAAACAGACCGTTTTTCATAAGTTTCTCACTTTCTCTTTTGTTCTCGCTCAGTTTTCCCGCAAAACACCTGCGAGAACATATCTGGCATCTTCGAACGCATACGAGCATGTGGAGAGCAGGATCAGCCGATCGTCCACAGTCGGCTGTGTCTGCGTCTTGATATCCGACCGCTCGATGCAGGCTTCGATCAGCTCAGCTCTGGCCAGCTCCGTGCGCGGGAGCTCGTAGAGCCGATCGTTGCTCTGTGTGACGAACCCGGCAAAAATATCGATCACAAAGTTTTTCTCCGGTGTCAGATAAAACAGGATGGGGTGGGCATCATAGTACGCTTGACTGGAGTACTCCGGCAGAGAGGAAAAGATCGATCCGTCCCGCAGATTGTGTCCATAGACGATGCTGCAGGCATCCGTCATGGATGCGTCGCTGCGATGATCCAAAAACACGGTCCCGCCCGAATCTTTCCTTCCATCGATCATATGATCGAGGTAATAGAGGTTGTCCTCCCCCTGTACCACAGGATGATCGATCGGTGTATCGGGACAATGGATCCAGGCCACCACATCCTCATACTGCGCCTGCAAAGACGCCAGATCCACCGTGATCGGCGGTGCGGGCCAGACCGTCTCCTCACTTTTCTCCGGCAAAGCCCCCTCATGCTCCTGCTCCGTATCCTGCGGTGCCGCTTCCACCACACTGTGCGCCAGCTGTGCGTGGAACCGGTCCCGCTGCTCTTTTTCATGAAGGCAACGCACGATCTGCGCCAGAGAAAAGAGCAGCACCAACAGTGTAACGGCCATAGCGATATGCAGAGGGATCCGCCGCAAAAAAGCGCGGTTTTTATTCATAAGTCCGACCGCTCCTTTCGCGGAACAAACGCCGCCCAACAAACTCCATTGGGCAGCGTTTGCAAGACTTTCTTATTTTGGTGCGTAGAACAGCTCCAGCACGAGCCGCTCCAGCGCCTCTTCATCGGGATAGAACTCCATATGCTTCTCACCCTTGCGGCTCTCGCCGGGAAGCACCTGCACATCGGCAAACGCATAATCACCGTAGCGGTCCAGCATGGAGGTGAGCACCGTGGAGGAGCAATCCGTCACGATATAGTCCGAGATCGCATCATAGGTCCTGGCCGCGATATCGGAGCTGCTCTCCCGCGCCACACGCAGCGCGTTGAAGAAGCCCTCGATGAAGGCCTGCTGACGCTCCATACGGGATGCATTGAGCTGGTCGCCCACGCCCTTTCGGAAACGGACGAAATCGATCGCCTGCTGACCATGCAGCGTCGTCTCACCCATAGGGATATCAGAGCCTGCGACGCTCATATCTTCATCGACGCAGACCTGCACACCGCCCACGGCATCATTGAGGATGGCGATGGCATCCATACGGAGCGCGGCATAATAATCGATACTCACACCGTTCAAAAGCGTGCTGACCGCCTCACGGGTGTTCTCGCAGCTGTCCTCCAGACCGCTGCCATAGGTCTGCGCCAAAGCTAGCTGACCGTACACAGTACCCGCCTGCTTGCCGCCGATACCGAGGACCGGCATCTCGGTCATGGTATCACGGTCGATATTCAGCACACGGATGCAGGCATCGGCGTGGTCAAAGATCAAGAGCATGACCACATCGGCCTCACCGTCGTTGTTGTAAGAGGTGCTTGGCTCCACAGGGCCAAACTTATCGATGCCCATGATCAGCAGCACATCCATGTCCTGCCGCGGGAAGTATTCCACGCCGTCATAGGTGACAGTCTTGGAGGCCACAGCCTGCTCCGTCTGCTGCGGACGGATGCTGCCGCGGACGAGCTGCAGGATACTGAACAGCAGCACCGCGATCAGAAGGAACGCAAGGAGCACGATCAGGATGCTGTGGGTCTCTTTTCGCATCATTTGTCTCCTTCGCATCAGCTTTCCCTCCTAACGATCAGCCCTTGGCGCGCTTGCGCTCGATCACTGCCAGCGCCACCAGGAGCGCCACAGAGGCCGCAGCGACCGCAGACCACAGAACGACATCGTTCCTGGCGGACAGACCGGTATCGGGAGCCTCAGCGGCATCGGCAGTCCCTTCGGGAACAAGGATCGCAACAGGGCAGAAATCCTCATAGACCGTGCAGGTCAGCGAGCCCTTGGCATTGACCTCTACCTCCTCGATCATCTGCCACTTGCCGTTCTTATAGGCGATGACCTCCACATAGGAACCGGGCGCCAGCCCCAGATCGAAGTCCAGGCAGATGGTGGTCCCTTCGGGCTCCAGATACGCACGCAGAGGTTCGCACAGCACGGACACATCGAACAGGTCGCGGACGACCATGTCCTGCACAGTCTTGCCCTCGCCCAGATGGGCGGCGATGGAGGCATCCAGCTCAGGGCAGTCGATAAAGCTCATGCCATTCTTCAGCAGCTCATCGTAGACCCACAGCAAGAGCTCTCTGGCCTCCTCGGGGATCTCGGGATCCGTTTCTGCTTCCGCAATGGGTGTGATGACCAGACACTTGTGGCCTTCATCCACAGTCTCATGGATCGTGCCACGATCGATATAGATCACGCCGTCATCATAGTGGACCGTACCAATGACCTCACCATCAGACTCCACATAGCCAATGATGATGCAGCCGTCATCGGCCTGCTCGCCGGTCAGCTCAGGCATGGGCTTATAGGTGATGCTGGGGACAAAATCGTCTTCCGCAGCCATCACAGGGCAGAACAGTGCCGCACACAGCAGCAGGGTCAACATGATAGAAATAACTCTCTTCATCTCGATCACTCCAAATCTCACAAATTTATTTACACGCATCGCGTATATCTACGAATGGGCCGGGATGGGGCACAAGATCTTCTGCCCCAATTCTCCGATCGTACTGAGCGCATCGCCGCCCAGTCTGCGGCATATCAGCTCGGCAGCCTTTCCAAGCTCAGGCGGCCGCTCCGTCAGATCGTGGCAGTCAGAGCCCAGAAGATGGATCTGCCCTTGCCGCAGCATCCGCAGCGCCATGGGCGCTGTTCGTCTGCGCAGGAAAAAGCCGGCGTTCGCCTGCAGGAGCAAAGGCCGCTCCAACAGCTTGCGAAGGACCTCCCCTGCCGAAAAGGCAGGAAGGTAACGCTCCACATGGGCCACGATCGGTCTTAGCCCCTGCTTGGATGGGAGCTCCTCCAGATCCCGCAGGATCTGACTGTCCCACCTTGTGGCAGGCAGCTCGATCAGGATATAGTGCGTACCCTCGATACAAAGATCCTTCAACGCCTCGCAGTCACTCATACCACGGAAGTAGGATACTTCTGCGCCTAAGCAGAGCGCAGGCAGTCCGGCATCGGCGGGCATCGCCGCGCGAAGCTCTGCCATGGCCCGCTCCCGGACGGTCAGGAACCGATCGGGGTCGTCCCGGCGTGCGGAGAAGTGCGGTGTCAGCGCCACATGGCCCACGCCCTGCTCTGCCTCCAGACGGAGCATCGCAAGAGAGGTCTCCACATCAGGGCTCCCGTCATCGATATGAGGCAGGATGTGGGTATGCAGATCACTTACTATCATGGTTCTGCATGCATGATTCTGCATGGTTCTGCTCGGCCTGCTTCTCTTCCAGATAGCGGCCTTCATAGCGATGGTAATATCTGCGGTAATAGCGCTTATAATAACGCTTGCCGTAGCCATAGCCGTTGGCGGAATCATGGGTGCAGTTATAGACCACGCCCAGGAGCTTTGCATCCACGAATTCAAACTCGCGGACAGCGGCACTCAGCGCCACACGGTTGCCATAGTTCTGGCGGACCACCAGCAGCATGCCGTCGGTCTCCTGTGCCACAACCATGGCGTCACTGACCTCTGCCACGGGGGGCAGATCCAGGATGATGTAGTCATATGCCTTGCGAAGGGCCGCCAGCATCTTGCTCATCCTTGCGGAGCTGAGCAGCTCGATGGGATTGGGCGGGTTGCGGCCTGCGGCGATCACGCTGAACGCATGCTCCGAGCCGGGGATCCCGCAGGGCTGGATCAGCTCCGCCACATTGCTCTGACCGGACAGGCAGTTGGACAGGCCGGGCATCTTTTCGATGGGGAGCTTCTCATTCAGGGAGGGACGACGCATGTCGCAGTCGATCAGGATCACCTTTTTATCCAACTGGGAGAGGAAGTAGGCAAGATTGGCAGAGGTCAGGCTCTTGCCCTCACCTGCCAGTGCGCTGGAGACACCGATCACACGGCAGTCGCTATCATCGGTAAAGGAGAACTGCAGCTTGGTACGCAGCAGCTTATAGGCTTCCTTTGCCGCAAAGCTGATCTTTTCACCGATCAGCGGCACATCCTGCTTGTGTGCCTCCAGCGCCGGCTGCTTATGCTGTCTGTGCTGACCATAGCCGGAATAGTAATAGCCGCCCTTGCCGGTCGCCGCCATGTTGGGCACAGTGGCCAGGATGGGGTGGCGGCAACTGGTCGTCAGATCCTCTTCTGTCCGCACGGTCACATCCATCAGCTCCCGCAGAACGATCACCGCCACAGCGATCACAAAGCCCAACAGGAAGCCCAGAAGGGTGTTGGTGGTGATATTGGGTGCGCTGGGCACCACCGGCATCACAGCCGTGTCCACGATCTTGGCAGAAGTCCCCTCCACGATGCTGGAGATACGCTTGGGCAGGATATAGGAGATCGCGTCGGCGATCTTCTCCGCCTCTTCGGGATCGGTGCTGGTCACCGTGACCTTGAAGATCTCAGTCTCATTGACGGCCTCTGCCTTCAGCATCTCCCGCACTTCCTTGTAGGTGCGGTCCACACCGGCATAGTCGATCACATCGTTGAGGGAGTTTCTTGTATCAAGGATGACGATGTAGGATTCCACCAGGCTCTTGGATGCCGTGATATCATTGGATGTGATGCTCACGGAGGTATCACCCAGAGAGAAGTTGTTGTTATTGACATAGAACATGGCAGAAGACTCATACTTGGGGGTGATCACATACGCAGAGATCAAACACACCGCCACCGCGCTGACGATCGCCGCCAACGCGACCATCCAGCTTTTTTTCAGGACTTCGTTGACGAGCCGCCACATACTGACTTCCAAAAAGCCGTTGTTCTTTTCCATCTGTTCGTTCATATCCTATCCTCCGGCCTTATAGATCAGACTGCTCAGGAGGCCTATCCTGAATAGCCTGTTGCTCCTGCTGTCCGTACATCCATCGCAGTCCCAGATAGACATACATCTGCAGCAGGAAGAAATCATCAAAAAACAGGGCATCGATCGCCAGCCACGGTGCGAACGCACCGACCACGACCAAGAGCCTATGGGACAATGGGATCTTCGTTCCCTTTATTTTTTTCGGGGCATCCATAAAGAAGCACCCCATCCAGACCAACAACACCAATGTGCCCAGCAGTCCCAGCTGGAACACCATCTGCAAAAGGGTATTGTGTGTATATTTCTCACCAATGATGACCTTGGTATAGCCTTCGCCCAAAAACAGAGTCTTCCAGTTACGCAGGAGCTCCTGTATGTAATCCTTCCACACATCGGTACGGCCTGTGGTAAAATCGGAGATGTTGGCACGGAAAGAGAACCGGGTCACAAAGACCTGGATCAGCTCGCGGAACATCTCGGAGGTGGCGATAAACACCGTCACCACCACAGCGGCCAGGATGAGCAGGAGCTTGAACGCACTTCTTCCCTGCAGCCGGAACAGCCCAACGATCCAAAGGAGCAGCAGCAGCACCGAGATCAGCACAAAGGACTTGGATGCCGAAAGGAATCCGCAGTACAACAGCAGCACCTGCAGGATGAACAAAAACACGGATCTGGCTCCCTTTTTCTCCCGCAGCAGGCAGACCAGACCGCCGCCGAGGGCCGCCGTGATCTGGGCGGCATAGAAGTTGGCATCGCCATAAAAACCGCTTCGGCGTATGACCGTCAGCCATGCATCGATGCGGATGAACTGTGCAAGTCCGTGGTAAGAGGCCAGGAACAATGCACACAGCGCCGCAAGGATGATACCCACGGAAAACGCGGCCACAGCCTGATAAAAATCGTATTTTTCCTGCTTCCACTCCTCCTTGACCACAGGGAACACCATGACCAGCATCAGGAATGCGACATAGTCAAAGGTCAGCGAAGTCCCATCCAGAAGCTTGGAAAACAAGGTCAAGACAGCCAATACCAATGCTGCGGCGATATGATACCGCTTGAAGCGGAACCGCTTTTTGAAGATACTGATGCCGCAGACCAGCACGATCGCAAAGGTATAAAAAGAGAAGCTGTGGGGATCTGACCGAAGGATCGGGCTCCACGGCAGGAAGTACAAAAGAATCGGAAAGGACACATCCGAGATGCACGCATGGGCGATCAGGAGCATGAACGCAGCCAGACAGGCCAAGACCATCAGCGTACTGCCGCGGATATGCGCCAGACACAGCATCAGCGACAGCAGGGCGCTCAGAAGCGACCGTTTCCCGGTCTCGGTCATATACAGCCGCCTCCCTTCCTAGCCTTACCCGATCAGTGCGGCAAACTGTGCGACGGCCTTTTCATTATCCATATGCAGAGCCGAAAGGGCTTGCGATCTATCATGGAGCTGTATGGGATCCTCCAGGAGCTCTGTGAGCTTCTGCGCCAGCCCTTCCACACTGTTGCCGCAGACCCAGCCAAAGCCGGTATCCGCGATCATCTCCACAGCAGAAGAAGTTTCTGTAGACAAGACAGGCGTACCGAGGCACGCGGCCTCACCGATCACCAGCGGCGCGGCTTCGCTGACCGAGGGGATCAGCAAGAGGTCTGCCGCCTTCATATACCCATAAGGGACAGCAAGCTCTCCCAATAAGGTGACTCGTTCTTCCAGCGCGAGCGCTTTGATCTTCTCTTCGATCAAAGGACGCCGGATGCCATCCCCGATCACATAGTAGTGATACGCCGCGACACGATCCGACAGGGCCGCAAGAGCTTCGACAGCCCGCTCCACGCCCTTTTCCTTGCCGAACCGCGCCACCGTCAAGATATTGATGCGGTCACACGGCAGAGACACCATATTTTCGGATACTCTGCGACATATACCATTATAATCCTGACAGTTGGAAACTACAACTGTTTTTTTCGCACTTTCAGGCAAAACTTTCAAAAAAGAAGCCCGACAGCCGTTGGAACAAGCCGCGATCATATCGAACTGTTCGTAATTGGAGCTGTTGTGGGCGTTGTCCGCACCACAGCGAACATAATCGCAGTGCAAAAACGCGATCTTCTTCGGCGCATCCGTGTGGCGCAGCACGAAGTCATTGCAGCCGCCGTAAAAGGCCCGCTCCCCAGCATCGTGCAGATAGGACACCGCAACATCAAAGCCCGTTATCTTCTTTTGACCAAGCGCCATCAGTCCTACCGCCGCAGGGCGGCCAAACAGCCGCGTGACAGCAGCGAAGAAGTTCCTCCCCAGCCACAGGAGAGGTCTGCCCTTCACATCCTTGCCGCTCATCCCCAGAAAGCGATAGGCAGAGCGGACAGGCAGGATCTTCACATCCCCGGGGACCAGATCCATCAGTGCGCCGGAAGGATCAAACAGCGCCAGAGTGATATCATAGCGGTCATGGATGCACCGGAGCAGATCCACCAGCGCCCGCTGGACACCGCCGATTCGAAGATCGTTGTTGACGATGAGTAGTTTTTTCACAGACATCCCTGCCTATCGGTCTTTTTTCAAATGGAGCTTCCGTGCCAAGGCGTGCAGGACTTCGCCAAACTCCGCTGGATACATCACACGGCAAACTGCCAAGGCAAGGATCGCCGCCGCGAAAAACACCACGACGCCCCACATCCCCCAGACGATAAAGCTGGAGATCGCTGCCTTTTGCAGCAGCAGCATCCCGGCCACACCGATGGAGACGATGGCAAGGACCGTCGCAAAGAACCGCAAAAGGGGCTTCCAGACCTTGCAATGCAGGATATGCACGGCACTGTAACGAATGTAAAAGATACCTTTGAAGATCGTAGCGACCAGCGTACCGATGGCAACACCGAGCAGCGGATCCCACCAGATCAGGACCAGCGATAAGCTGATATTGATCAGCGCTTCGCAGTAAGAGCCCCAGCGGCTCCGCTTGAGCTGATTGGCCGCGATCGGCAGTCCGGAGCAGGGCAATACCAGACAATTGATCCCCTCCGACAGCAGGACCAATACGCCGAAGAGCGGATGGATATAATCCGCATCCGTCACACCGGCGGTGTAGAGCCGAATGAACGGTACGATCAGGGCAATGGCAGCGCTGAACGATGTCACCGATACCAGCGTCAGCAGAGCCTTATAGTATCCGTACGAGCGGCACAGCCGATCTTGCTCCGATCTTGCGATCATCTCACCGAAAGCCGCTTCCATACCGCCGGAGAAGGATCCCGCGATATTCCAAAGGCTGGTGGCGACCAAGCGATAGACAGAATAAACTGCCACGATCTTCAGATCGGCCAAGAGCGTCAAAAGAACGATATCCGTATTGGTATGGAGGAAATAAGCGATATGCTGTCCAAAGCCTGCCCATTTTTGGTTCAGAGCTTCCCGGTCCTCCTGCGGCTTTAAGAGCTTATAATTCTTTTTTACATAGTAGGCATAGACCACAGGACGCACGATGAACACGATACTGCTCACCAGCTTGACCGTCAGAACATCCGCGCCGCCGGTCGCCAAAAGGATGATGCACGCCGTATTGAGCAGGTTTGTGAGCGCCACTGTGAGCTCGGAAAGATACTGCTTTTGGTCGGCATTCAGAAGCGTCAGATTCGGCAGACCGACCATATAGTTCGCGAAGGTAGAAAGGCTGATCGCCAGCACCAGACCGAATGTATAGCCTCTTCCAAAGGCCCGGATATCCGCAAGATCGTAGTAAAATACGGCCAGCACGAGCGTATAGACCGCAAATACGATGCCGATATTTCTGAAAAACCGTTTGATCTCACCCAGCACATTGGAGATCTTTTGGTCATTTTTCTCCGCCAAAGGACCGTAGAGCGCACCTCTGGCCACACTGCCGATCCCGCCTTCCAGCAGGGCGATATAAGAGAGGAACTGTGCGATAGAAGTCGTCGCGCCGTAGACCGTTGAGCCAAAGGCTCCGATCATCACGCGCGGGATCACGATCCCACAGACCGTCGCCAAGAGCTGGCGCAGGAACGTCATCACAATATTCATTTTTGCTCTGGACGATCTGTTTTTTTGCATATCTAAATTTGCTTTCTGCTATTTTATATCCACACACAAGGTGTTGTGTTCAAAGTCATGTTCGGAGGATGGGGATCCAAACGGATCCCCATCCCGTGAGAAACTCATTGGGCGACCATCTTGCCGTCTGCGCCGAAGGTATGGGTACCGACTGAAACGCCGTAGGCGTTGCTGTCGATCCACAGGTTGCCGGTCATCATGCTGCCGGAACCCTTGTTGAAGAAATAGAAGTCCTCGCCGATCTTGGTCAAGCCCTTGGCTCTGACCAGATCGATGTAGTAGTAGGTGTAGCCGCCGCCGGCAGCAAAGCCGGTCTTGACCAGTCTGCCGTCGGCATCAAAGGCGAACCAGCCTGCGCCGGGGGCGATCAGATCGTTGAAGGAGGACAGCCACATATTGGTGGAGACTGCCAGCTTACCGGAGGAAGTCGCATAGTAATATTCGCCATCCAGTTCGTTCAGACCATTCTTCTGATCCACACCGTCGATGGTGAAGTACAGGCTGCCATTGCGCTCCACGATGGCCTTGGCGCCATTGGGATCGGGGATGTACATCTTGCCGTCTGCCATGAAGGTGTAGTAGCCCTCCGCCACGCCATAGGCGTTGCTGCCGGAGATCCACAGGGTGCCGGTCATCATGCTGCCGGAGCCCTGATTGAAGAAGTAGTAGTCCTCGCCCACCTTGGTGAAGCCCTTGGCCTTGACCAGATCCTGATAGTAGTAGGTCAGGCCGCCGCCGGTAACAAAACCGGTCCTGATCAGCTTGCCCTCTGCATCAAAAGCGAACCAGCCGCTGCCGGGGGCGATCAGATCGTTGAAGGAAGAGATCCAGACATTGGTGGAGACTGCCAGCTTGCCGGTGTTGGTGGCATAGTAGTACTCACCGTCCAGCTCGTTGAGACCGTTCTTCTGATCCATGCCGTCAACTGTGAAGTACAGAGCATCGCCGCGCTTGACGATCGCCTTTTCACCGTTGGGATCGGGGATGTACATCTTGCCGTCTTCTTGGAAGGTGTAGTAACCGCCCTCCATGCCGTAGGGGTTGGAACCGGAGATCCACAGCGTGCCGGTCATCATGCTGCCGTTGGCAGCATTGAAGAAGTAGTAGTCCTCACCCACCTTGGTGAAGCCCTTTGCACGGACATAGTCAGTGAAGTAATAGGTATTGCCATTGACCTTAGCAAATCCATCCTTCTGGATGTAGCCGTCCTTGCCGCAGTAGTAGTGGCCGTATTCCAGTCCTGCGGTGTAGTCCACATCACTGCCGATATAGCAGCTTCCGTTCACGACGACCTTGCCCATGGTGCCGCAGAACACGAGACCATCGCCGGTATCCACAGCACCGTAGTAAGTCTCGCCGTCCTCGCAGTAATACAGGCTGCCGTCAGTCTCAAAGAAGCCGTCGCAGACCTCGAGCAGTACGCCGGTCTTTTCATCGAAGTGATGCCACACCAGCGTGGTGGTGCTCTCCTGCACGGGGAAGTAGCCAAAGGCCACATTGCCGTAGTGATCGACCCAGTAGGAGCCCTCTTCCAGATGGACCCATCTTCTGGTGATCGGTCTGCCGCCGGCCCAGTAGTACTTGGTGTTCTCGCCGTAGGTGACGAACTCACCGCGGAGCAGGACGCCATCCTCGCCAAAGGTGTAGGTGAAGCCGCCGATCTTTCGGACACCGGTGTACATCTCGGGACCGTAGTAGTAATGGGTCTGGGTGCCGTCGGGTGCTGTCACAGTCTGCCATGCAGCCGTCAGCTCACCGAAGGAGCAGTAGTTCTTCACACCGTCGATCTCCACGATTCCGGTGTACTTGCTCTGATCCGGGCTGACACCCTTCTCACCCAGGTCATAGTAGTAGCCGTCGATCTGCTGGATACCGGTGAGCATCTCACCATCCACATAGTAGGTGAAGCCGCCCAGCTCGCGGTACCAGCCGTTCTTCAGCTGATTGACCAGTGTGTAGGAATCGGTAAAGGTCTTGTAGATGCTCTCAAAGTAGCCGCCCTTTTCGCTCTCATCATTGGGATTGACAAAGGGGAACAATTGGAAGGTCTTTTGGTTCTCAGGCTTCTGTGCAAAGGAGTACAGAGCGCTGGCACGCAGACAGATCTTGTAGCCGATCTCGCCGCTGTTGACCACATTGAGGCGGCCCTTGTCGCTCCACTGTGCATCCTCCTTGGGGGTCAGCTTGATGCCGCTGACGATGCACAGAGGATTGGCCATGCTGGCATCCAGCGCATGGGTCTGGTCGATCCAGTTCAGGGTCAGCGTCACGGTGTTGGTCTCTTCATCCAGCTCCGAAGCGGTCAGCGCGAAGTAGTCGTTGACCAGCTTCATCCCGGAGATATCCACATCGAAGTTGGGGTCGAATGTGACCGTGGGCCTGACCTCAGACAGCACGCTGACACGCTCTGCCAGCTGACACAGGAAGGTCCAGGCAGACGCACCCTCGATGTCGGAGCCGGGCAGCATGTAGGTCAGATCCTCCAGAACAGCGGGGATGGGGATCTGGGTCATGTCGATGGCAAGGATATAGGAAGTGACCATATCCTGTGCAGGATCGACGACAGTATAGACACCGGTCGTCTCCTCCACAGCATTGGAGACCTTGCGATCCCAGGCCAGCTGACGGTCGCCGCCGGTGGCACGGTCAAAGTCGAAAGTGGCCTCGCCCTGCTCATACAAGGACACGGAGAGGCTTGCAGTCTTGGAGGCATCTGCTGCCAGAGCGACCGTGATCTGCACATTCTTGATACCGGTCTTTTCCTTACCGGTGAAGGTGAAGCCGTCGATGGTGCCTGCATTGGCATTGCTCAGGCTGAACACCAGATCGGATGCCTGCACAGCGACGGTCTTGCTGTCATACAGCGCCTTCACAGGCAGGCTGATGGTCTGACCGTAGACGGCAGACACGCTGGCCTTGGTGAAGTACACCTGATTGGGGATGACCACATGGATGGTCTTGGAGCCGATGATCTCTTCGCCCAGCATCAGATACACATCCACATCACCGTTTCTCAGGCCGGTGAACACACCGTCCTCGGTGATAGTACCCCATCTTTCATCGGAAACGGCCCATGTGGTGCCCTCGGGCAGCTCTGCGGCATTGCCGGTAGCACTGATGCCGACAGGGCTGATCTGCAGTTCGGTGCCGATGGTCACATAGTCCGCAGAAGTCTCCAGGATAGCATGGTCGAATGCCGTAGAGCTGGGCGCAGTAGAGACCAGCATCAAAGAGGTGGAAACGGAACGGGCCACACCGTCGGAAGGATTGTTCACGACGCTGAGCGCCTCCTCACCGGGCTGCTTTGCCACATAGGTCGTGGAGCCGCCGCCGTCCAGATTGACTGCATGGACACAGCCTGCCTCCAGCATGACCTGTGCGATCTCCTGCATGCTGCCGCCGCAGGAGAAGGGCAGCTGACGGCCGTCCATGACCATCAGCACGACCTTGCCGGTCTTGGTGATGCCCGCAGCAGTACGGGAAGCGCGTTTATCGACATGGTCATCGTCATGGGGCACGACCACCTTGCCGTCTCTGACCAGTATATCGCCAAAGACCGCAATGGCTTCCTGCACACGGCCCTTGTAAATGGTGTTGTATTCTTCGGTCGTACCGATGACTGCAGTACCATCATCCAGTACACCGATGAAACCGTTGGAATTGGGTTCGTGGTACTCCACGCCGCCCATGACCAGCACACCGCCGGGCTCACCGGTCTGCATATTGAAGCCGGCACCGTTGGTGGAGGCGATCACATTGTAGTTCTCGATATAGAAGGGGCTGTCGGGATCGCCGTACTTAGCCTGCGCGGCATTGGCCTGATCCTCGACACGCTGCATGGCCCAGCCTTCGGCGGGGTCATTGTTGTTGTAGTTGGCAAACAGATGCACATCGTCTCTGGTGATATCGGCAGTGGCGATGTAGTAGACGGTCTGCAGACCGTCAGCCGTGGTGGCATACTTGATATCCTGCGTGATACCGGGAGCCAGAACGGTGCTCAGCGCGTTGAACACCTCGAAGTAACGGTTCTCGTTCTCCTCCACATAGTCACCGGCCAGACGGCACAGATAGTCTGCGAACGCATAGCAGCAAGCCTTACGCAGGCCATCGAGATCGTCCGTGTAGAAGTCGCGGGTGCCTTCCAGCGTGGCGACCACATTGTTCCTCAGGATAGCCTGATACACCGCATCACGCACATCGCTGCGGACGGAAACACCGTCCAGACGGTTGTGCAGGAAGTAGTCAGCTCTGTCTTCCTCCGTCAGATCCTCAGTATAATAAGCCTCCATCAGCATCGCAAGACCGTACATCTCGTACTCCATGTCCTTCATGGTATCCATGAAGTAGAAGCCATCCAGATCGCCGTTGACATCCAGCTGATTGAAGCCAACCTGACCGTCGGGCGGGGTCACGCCCAGATAGCTCTCACCGATCTGTGCGACCATCTCGGAGAGGCTGCCGGAGACACCGCCTCTGTCAGCGAACTCCAGCAGGTCGATCATATCGCCGCCCCAACCGGCCACATCGGCATGGTCGGTGCTGAAGTTATTGTGATAGGTGATATCCATCATGCCAAAGATATGGCCGATATCGCACAGCTCGCCGTTGGGCAGTTCAAATGCATACAGGTTCTTCAGACCGGTGACCTTGACGAAGGGCTCCTCCCCTGCCGCCACCAGTTCTTCGTTGAGCATCTCCTCCATCATGACGACGAATTCGGCAAAATCGGGATCCTCATAGCCGGCCATGATGCCCCAGGAGCCGGAATTATAGCGCTCGACACCGGTGCGGATGTACTTCAGCGTCAAAGCCAGAGGATCCTTGCCGGGATTCTCCATGGCATAGCTCCATGCCAATTCTTCCAGCATCTGCAGATAGAACAGGAATTCCTCGTAGTTGTCGATGAAGTTGGCTTCCAGCATGGGGATCTCCACATAGGTGTTGTAGCCGCACTTCAGGCAGCGGACATACGCCTCCCAGCCCACACTGTTGGGGGTGGGCTCCTTGGCTTCCACTTCCATCAGGATGTGGTCACAGTTGGGATCGCCGGTCCCGTTGTCGGTCTCACTCAGGAGCACCGCCGCCGGGGCTTCTTCTGCCAGCTCTGTCAGACAGACATCGCACAGACCGTCATCGTCTTCATCGAAGCAGTCTTCGGTCTCGGCAGTCTCTGAAACTTCGCCGCAGGCGCAGGCCACGCTGCGGGTATGGGTGCCGTCTTCGTTGCACACGATGGACTGCATCGCCCCTGCATGGTCGCAGACAGTCTCCTCCGCCATGGCTGTCACGGGGAACATCCCCAGCGCCATGACGAGCGCCAGCAGGAGACTGATGATACGCTTATTCATACACATTTCCTTTCGTCTTTCGCCTTTTCGGCAGCTTTTTTCACAAGATCTCGATGCCACGATATCCTGCGCATGAAAGGATGTGCCTCACATGCGCAGGATACAGGGTCTTACTTGTTGATGATGTAGTTGTAAGCGGAGGTCGCGAACTTCATGATGTTAGCATACAGGCCGTAGGTATCGGCGTTGTTGCTCTCAGCACGCGCCACATAGCTCTCCACAGAGTCGGTGCCTGCACCGAACACAGTGCCGTCCGCGTTGTAGAGGGTG
Source organism: Oscillospiraceae bacterium (assembly GCA_017440525.1). GTDB lineage: Bacteria > Bacillota > Clostridia > Oscillospirales > Oscillospiraceae > Avoscillospira. The sequence goes on from JAFSHB010000022.1 coordinate 37,590, forward strand.
ACAGTGACCAGCGTCTTGGCATCAGCCAGCACCACATCGTCCACCACGATCTTGTAGATGTCGCCGGAGGAGCCGTACTTCTCGAACTCGCTGCCTTCCATGCGGACTTCCTTGGCGATGCCCTGGAAGTCGGTGAACCTCACCATGGCGTACATAGAAGCGATGTCCTTGCCCTTCAGACCCTTGAAGAAGGTGTTGAGCAGGATGCTGTCCTCCAAGCTCAGGTTGGAGCCATAGATCGTGGCGTCCTTCACCTGGTTGTTGGTGCAGGTGACCTTGGCGGTCGCCAGTGCCTGCTGTGCCTCAGTCAGTTCATTGTTGG
>JAFSHB010000023.1 GCA_017440525.1 Oscillospiraceae bacterium
ACCCTTGTGGGTGATGAGCGCGGTATAGCCGTCCTTCAGATCGGAAGTGTTTACCATGAAGTTCAGCTTCAGCTCGTTGCCCAGCGTCATGTTGGAGCCAACGAAGGCGAACTTGCCGAGGGGGGCTTCTGTCTTGGTGACAGTTCCGCAGGCGGGGCAGACGGTCTCGATCATGCCGTCAGCCTCAAAGCTCACAGCCTTGGCGTGGTTACACTTGGAAGCCTCATAGGAAGATCCGGTGTAGGAGACCACATAGATCACGAAGGACATCTCGCCCACAGTCTCGCCGTCCACCATAGCCTTGACGGTGACGGGATAGCGGCCGGTCTGCGTTCTGGAGGGCGTCCAAGTGACAGTGCCGGTCTTGGCATCGACCTTGGCAGAGGTGGGCAGGCCCTCGACCGCATAGGTCGCGCCGCTGCCGGCCTTGCCGAGGGTCAAGGTCTGCTTGCTGCCGACCTTCACGACCTGATCGGTGGTGTGGTTCAGAACATCACTCACATCGAAGGACGCGGACAGCGGGATCACAAAGCTTGCACCTTCATCGATGTTGTACTTATAGCCCTTGGAGAAGTCCATCTTATCCACATAGTCACGGACCAGCGTCTGATGGCGCAGCTCCAGAACAGCCGTATCGTCCTTGACCTCTGCACCGAAGATGCGGTACGCACCGTTTTCGATGCCGTCAGTCTCCACATAGATCCAGCGGCCGGTCAGCTCGGCGGAGGTGGCGGGCTCATCCATGGTGATGGTCATGAAGTAGCCGTCTCTTGTGATATCCTTGGTGAAGTCGGTGACAGTACCTGTGACAGAGGGTCTTGCATCCTCGACCACATCGGCCACGGCGGTGGCCTCGTTGCCCCATGCATAGGTGATCTGTCCGTCAGTATAGGAGACCACACCGGCGAAGCCCATAAAGTCGAAGAGGTCTGCCACACGGTAGAGACAGTCGGGGTTGGTAGCATAGACGATATAGTCCACACGGCCCGACTTCAAAGTGACCTTGACAGCGGCCGCTTTGTCGGTGATGCCCTCGGTGCCTTCCAGCAGTTCCACATTGACCAGCTCGGAGGAAGCCACATAGGAGTTATACTGATAAGGCTCGATGACGGTGGTGAAGAGGGTATCCATATCGTCATTGCCGCTTCTTCTGACCAGCATATACTCCATGTGCGGCACCATGGCGTTGGTGGACTTCTTGGGAGGATAGCCGTTTGCCAGCGCCACCTCGGTCATGGGCTCTTCCGACATCATGGTGAGCTTCAGATGGATGCCGTCGGTGGTGGCCAGTCTGTGGCGGAAGTCCTTGATCGCCCAGTCCACAGTAAAGGTGGTGTCAGGCTCGGCATCACGGTAGACATCGTCCAGCCAGCTGTAGCCGGAGCCGGTGTTCAGGATGGCATCGGATGTGCCGGAGATCTCCCAATCGCCGTAGGGGATCTCAGGACCTGCATAGGAGCCCATGCCCTGCTTGGCAAGCTCCAGACCTGTGGTCTCGGGATCCACATCAGTCATGCCGTGGAAGGAATAGACATGCTCAGAGCCGCCGAGGACACGGAAGAAGTCCACACCGTAGTGATCGCCTTCGCCATTGTCCACAGCCACGAAGGTGCGGCGGTAGATGTCCGCTTCGGGATAAGCCTTGCTGTCTTCGATGTCCATGACCTTGGCATAGCCTGCATCCTCGAAGTGGAGGGGGAAGCCTGCTTCGTCGGTAGGCACCTGTGCCTTGTCATCGACCACGACGGTGTTGTGGGAGATGGTGTTTCTGACCCACTGCTGACGCTCGTGGCTGGAGGCCTGCACGATGGTGGGATAGCCCATGGAGGAGGACAGACCCAGACCGTGGAACTCGATATCCAGATTCAGGCTCTCCACCTGTGCATGGTCGGTGTCGGAGTAGCCGAAGCCGATCCAATAGTCGGAGAACTCATGGGCGTTTTCCATGCCAAGATAGTCGTGAGGACCTTCACGCAGGATGGCGATGCCGTAGCCGGGCAGCAGGTCGGAATCGGACATATCCCAGGTGCCGTAGGTATCCACAGCATTCTGGATGGCAGTACGCAGACCGCTCTCGGGGTTCTTGGTGAAGATATCGGCATGGAGACCATCGGTGGAGTTGCCGTTGGCGGCATACAGCGCTCTTGCGATCTGGGGATCGCCGGACTTGGAGAAGGCCGTGGTCATGTAGCCGATGTTGGGGATGAAGTTGGTGGACTGAGGGCCGCCGCCTTCATGGATCTGGGGCGTCAGTCTGCCGCAGACGGTCATACGCATATGGCCTGCATAGAGGTTGACGAACTTCTGGTTCTCCCAGAGGTCGGCACCTTCCACCAGATCGAAGCCGTCCAAAGCATCTGCCACATCCAGAAGGTAGCCTTCCATGATGGAGTTGTAGGCATAGGAGCCTTCGTAGGCCAAGCCGTCTCGGCTGGTCCATTCCACCAGTGTCCTTGCCACATCGCCGCCGGCATTCTTGGTGTCACGACCGGAGCCTGTCAGCTCTTCGGAGTGATAGATCCAGTCCACCATCTCCTGACTGATGGGCAGGCGGTTCAAGGCTCTTGCGGAGTAAGCCACGGCGGCTTCGGACATACCGAAGTTGCCGTCGATCCACTGGCTCTTGGACATCTCATAGAGTTCCATCAGGATATTGTCCTCTGCCTTGGTACGCAGATAGTCGGGCGTGATATCTTCAGGATCCTTGCCCTGAGAAGATGCCCGCTCTCTCAGATAGTCGATGACATCTTCATTGTTGGCAGAGGGCCAGAACACATCGACCACGCGGGCAAACTCGATACCGAGGACCGCATCCCATGTGATACCGATCAGTCTGCCATGACCGGACAAGGCGCAGACGAAGTTGTAGTTCAGCCAGTCCATATCATAGAAGTCATAGGTGGGATAGATATCAGCCAGTCGATCCAGCAAGATCGCGCCGGCAGAGCCGTACTTTTCATCGCCGGTATAGAGGTAAGCATCTGCCAAAGTAGGCAGGATCTGGAACATGGTATCGGGACACTCGGCATTGCCGGCAAAGCCGGACATCCACACGCCCAGATAGTAAGCGATGTAGGTATGGCACTCAGCATTGCCGCCGGCAGAGGTGGTCATGAAGCCCCAGCCGTCATCCACGCCCCAGCCTTCGCCCATTTCGGGGTAGAGCTCGTTTTTCAGATACTGAGGATCTGCCAGTTCCTTGTGGAACTCGCCATTTTCATCAAGACCGGAATAATAGTAGCTGCCAAAGTCGTTGGAGGGGAAATCGTGCTTACAGATGGGACAGGTGATCTTCCAGGGATTGTTGATGGGATCGACCAGCCAGGGATAGACGCCAAAGCGGTCCAGCAGGTACTCACCACAGTAGCGGCAATTGCCGTAAGCCGGGTCGGAACGGAAGCCGACCTGAGAGCTTCTCGGGAAGTAACCGGGGATCCACATATCGTAGATCTCATCCAGATGCTCCACATAGAAGTCAGCCTTTTTCACTGCAGTTTCCTTCATGCTCCATGCCCAGGAATACTTCTTGGCATTTTCCTGTGCGTTGGCGCGCTCTTCATAGGTATAGACCGTAGGCTCGGTCTTGGCGGCATTCACGGAGAACCACAGCTCCGCCGTGACAGCATTGCCGTTTTCATTGACAGTCGCCGTCACCTTCGCAGAGCCCTGACCGCCCACGATGGTCACATGGCCGTTTGCGTCCACAGTCAGGATCGCTTCATTGCTGCTCTCATAGGTCACTTCCGTGCCTGCAGGCAGTTCGATGGCTTCGCCGGCGGCATCGTATGCTGTCAGTGCCAGATCGAAGGGCTCTGCATCCGGCTTGAAGGTGGTACGCTCTGCAGAAAGCGCGGCATCTGCCACCGTACCGCCGGTAACAGTCACAGTCACGCTCTTTTCCACAGCCTGTCCGTTGGCCTCGCCGCGGACGGTGATGGTGGCAGTACCTGCCTTCCTGGCCGTGAGGGCAGCGCCGCTGACCGACACCACAGAGGCGTTGGAAGAGAACACGCCGTAATAGTTGGTATGACCGGGATCCTTGCTCTGCAGCAGGAGCTGCCACTTCTGCGCGTTCTCATCGTGCATGGTGAGGGTGACTTCCGCAGTCTCACCGACCACCAGACGATCCTTGACATCCATGGCGATATCCACCGTGCCGGGATCCTTGGTTGGATAGAAGATGGCTCGGCCCAGCATGATGCGAGTCTCACCCAGAGAGACGATGTTCAGATGATGGACTCCTGCTTCCAGATAAATGGTATCCATCCTGCCGCCTGCGCCAAAATTGCCGTTGTTCTTGCCGTTTTCCATGTAGCCCATGAACTGACCGTCCACATACACATGGTTCATGCCGCCTACAGAGGCCAACTGCTTGCCCTGGATATAGAGCTGATACCAGCCGGACTGTCTTGCCACGAAGTAGAATGCAAGTCCCTTGCCTGCCGCGCCGTCATGGTGGATGCCCTGACCGTCGTGGCTCATGCCTTCGCCGCCCTTATTGGTGTTTTCCTTATCCAGTTCCACACCGTCGCGCTCCAGCGTCAGTTCGGGGATATAGAGGCTGCGGCCTTCGTCGAACTCCAGCAAAATGTCGGAGGTGGGAAGCACTGCATCGTCCACGACCAGGATCGCCACAGCATGGGAAACAGGCTCGCCATTTACCACAGCGGTAGCGGTGACGGTGACGGTGCCCTCACAAAGACCTGTCACAACGCCCTTGTCGGAAACAGTCGCCAGCGTTTCGTCATCCACTTCCCAGTTCACAGGGAACTTGCTCATATCGGCAGCAGCACCGGAGGCCTTTGTGCCGCTGACATACAGCTGCAGCAGGTTGCCGGTCGCCACAAAGCTGACTTCCGTCCCGATCGTGATCGCTTCCAGATCCGTGTCATCGGTGACAGCAATGGTGACGGAGTCTTTCTTTGTCACGCCGTCCAGCATCACATAGACACTGACGACAGCGCTGCCTTCCGCCACAGCAGTCAGGTCGCCGCTGACGGCATCGACCTTGACCACATTACGGTCGGAGGTGCTGTAATAAACATTGGCAGTCTCGCAAAGGTACTGCTCTGCCAATTTGACACCGTTTACGGTCTTGGCAGACAGGATGCCCTCGGCGGTCTGACCGACCATCAGGGTCTCAGCTTTGAAGCCGTCGGCCGTGTAGGTGATGAAGTCAAGATCGCTCTTTTCCAGCACCTTGACAGGAACGGTGTAAGTTTTGCTGCCTGTCACAGTCAGCACAGCCTCGCCCACGGCAGCGCCGTGGATGGCAGCCACATTGCCGTCAAGCTCTAAAACTGCGGCATTGCCCGCCAAAGACGCGCTTGCAGTCTCATGGGATGCAAGATAGGTATTCGTCAGATCCAGCTGTGTGCTTCTGCCCTTTTCGGTCGTAACAGTCCCCAGAGGTGTAAAGGTCACAGCGCGCAGCATCACTTCGCTTGCAGCGATCTGCACCATGTTTTCGCCCTTGGCCAGATCGACTGCGCCAAGGCTCACCTTCTCGACAGCTTCCTGACCTGCGGTGTCAAGGTCTTCACAGACCGTTTCGCCATTGACGCAGATCCGGGCAGTTTTGCCGCCTGCCAGATACTCCACAGTCATGTTGTAAAGACCGGAGGCCGGGATATCCACAGCGATAACTGCTTCATCGGAGATCTTGATGCCGTAGTTGGCAGAGCCGTCGCTGACGGTCATGGCACCTTCTGTCAGATCCCAGCGTCCGTTGTCTGCAAGCCAATCGGTCACAGCGGTATGGTCAGCTGTCACGGTCATCGTGCCGTTTTCGCCCGCCCACCAGCTCTGCATGACGGCGCGGTCTGCAAATGCCATGAAGTCCACCTTGGCAGGACTGCCCTGCAGTTCATCCAGCGCGCCCTCAAAGCCTGTAACTTCCACAGGAACGATGGTGAGGATGGTATCGCCGCGCTTTACGAACACCTTGGCATTGCCCTTGGTGATACCGTTCATGGTGATAACGCCGCCTGCATTGATGGCAGCGGAAACGATCTGATCATTGGTGGATTCCACACTCAGACCGCTGACATCGGCATTATAATGGAAATAGCTTGCGCGAAGATCCAGATTGAGGCTCAGATACTCCTGCACCTGCACACCCTTCAGAGGGGTGAATACCATGCTGATCAGAGGCACATTGCTTCGGCCTGCCACAGGCAGGTTGTTGAAAGAGAGCAGGCTGTCCACGACCACAGAGTTCTCGCCTTCCTTGAGGTAGACCGCGCCCATATTGTCGCTGGCCACGGCGTTGAGGCCGACAAGCGAGTAATCGTAGATCACTTCTTCACCGTTGACATACACCGCGATGCGGTCACCGCCGGAGTTGTCACCGATGGTGCCGTAGATACCGGCCCAGCCTTCATTTTCCTTGAAGGTGGTCAGATCCAGCTGGTACCAGCCGTCGCAAGGTGCTTTGACCACGAAGCCGAACTTGGAGTTGGCAGCTTCGGCAGGCGTGCCCTTGCCGTGGTAGTAGGTGTAGCCGCTGAAGCCCCAGGGCACATCGTCCTGACCGTTGATGTAAAGACGCTTGAATGCGCCGGTCACACTGTACATAGACAGGCCCTCATCGATGTACCAGTCGAAGTTTTCCTTGTTCCAGGCCAGCATCTCATTGTAGGCTGCCTTTTCTTCGGTGCTGAGCACATCATAATAATTCAAAGTGCCAACATACTTGGTGTTTTCATCGACAGCATTGCGGAACTCCTTCCAGAAGCTCTGCTGCTGTGCCTGCTTTGCAAAGTCCTTGAAGTCCATCACGATGGGTGCCATTTCGGAATAGTCTGCCGCCTCGACGATCACGGGGACGGAACAGACAGCCTCACCGTTTTCAAAGATCTGCACTTCGGTCTCACCGGGCATCAGACCATAGACCTCCAAAAGGCCTGCTTCTGTGAAGGAGGCAGCAAGGATGCTCTCATCCAGAACACGCAGGGTGAAGGTCTCAGGATCGACCACAGCATCCAGAGGCAGATAGCCGCCCTGCAGACGGATGTTGGACTTGGCCTCTTCTGTGACCTTTGCCTTGCTCATGCCCATGATGGTCAGGGCACGCAGATTGAAATGCCATGCGGGAGTGGGGTTCGCATTGCCAACATAGCACTTGGTGGAGCAGAAGGCGATCTCATTTTCGCCCTTTTCCAGATATGCGACACCTAAGTCCACGGTCTCCAGGCCGTCACCGCGGAAGCAGTAGTCTTCATACAGGAGCTGACCGTTGAGATACACATCCACATAACCGAAGTTGGTCTCACCGATGTCGATATCCGTGGGGAAATCAAGGCTGCCCAGCACCACCTTGCCCACCTGCATGGAGATATTGTAATGGCCTGCCTGCTCCATCTCCACAGTCATGCGCAGAGTAGACTCTGCACCGGTGCCGCGGTAATAGGTATTCCAGCTCAGGCCCCAGTTGATGGCATCATCGGAGCAGAAATACAGGCGGTTGCCGGAGGGATCCAGGAAGTTCCTGTTTTCTTCATTAAGGCCCCAAATTTGGGTGTCATCGAGCCACTGCCGCATGGCCGCGTAGGCCTGCTGCTCCGTCTCGGTCATGCCGGCGGTGTTGATCTTGCTGCCGATGCGGCGGGCATCGCAGCCGTTGCCGGTCTTGACGGCAGGCAGATCCTTGTACCACTCCTGCTGCTCCATCTCGCGGACAGTCTGCTTGAAGTCGATATGGGTCATCTCCACTTCCTGCTTTGTGAAAGTCAGGCTGCGAAGATTGAAATGATACGCAGGGGTAGGGTTGGAATTGCCCACATAGTTCTTGGTGCAGCAGAAGGTGATCTCATTCTCACCTTCGGTCAGCATCACAGGACCAAGCTCCGTCTTGACGATGCCTTCGCCGCGGAAGCAGTAGTCTTCATACATCAGGTTGCCGTTGACATAGATATCCACATAGCCGAAGTTGGTCTCTGCGATATCGATATCCACAGGAAAATCAAGGCTTCCCAGCACCACATGGACCGCTTCCATAGAGATGTCGTAGCGGCCGCTCTGCGGCACCTGCACCGTCAGGCTCAGAGAGTTCTCGGGGTCGGTGCCGCGGTAGTAGTTGTTCAGGCTCAGGCCCCAGTCCACATCCTCGTCATAGCAGAAATACAGACGGTTGCCGGAGGGGTTGAGGAAGTTGCCCCGCTTCTCGTTGATATTCCAGATCTGGGTCTCGCCCAGCCACTGCCGCATGGCGGCATAGGCCTGCTGTTCACTTTCCGGCATACCGGCAGTGTTGATCTTGCTGCCGATGCGGCGCGCCGGATGACCTGCGCCGGTCTGCACCGCAGCCAGATCCGCATACCAGTCCTGCTCAGACATTTGGCGGACCGTTTCCTTGAAGTCCAGAACGATCTTTTCCGGCTCTGTTTCTGCCTCTGCGGCAGAAACGATGCCGGGGATCATCCCGAAAATCATACAAACTATCAAAAGCATACTGATGATCTTCTTTGACATTTTCGTTTCCTCCTGCTTTTTCCGTGTATCTCTTGACAAAATACACAAAATCATACTATCATGATACCATGGACAAGGGAGATCTCCCATTGTACAATGTGTGTTGTTTTTGATATAATGTAATTATTCTAATTACGAGGTGTCCTATGGCTTTTGCGACACAGTATTTGATCGATGCTGATTTTCAGGATCTGAATCCCATCTCCTACGGTTGGTCGATCGCCGCCCCCGGAGACTATGATCCTCCCTCCAAGCGAAACGGATTTTGCCTGCACTTTGTCCGCAGCGGCAAGGGCACGCTCCATTGCAACGGAAAAAACTATCCTGTCAAGGCAGGGCAGGCCTTTTTGATGCACTTCGGCGAAGTTTGCTCCCATACCGCCGATGCCGACGATCCGTGGCAGCTGAGCTGGGTGGGCTTCAGCGGCAGACTGTCGGGCGGCTTTTCGGCATTGCCATCCGTATTCGATGTGCCCCACGACCTGCTGCACACCCTGCGCAGTCCCCAAAGCGAGACCGACACGCTCCCCTATGAGCTGGCCTCAGATCTTTTTATGCTCCATGCCCGCCTTGTGCAGAAGCGGAAAAAGAAGCGCGACTACGCCCAGATCCTGATCGAGCGGATCCAAAGCTCCTATCAGGAAAAGCTCTCTGTGGAGCAGATGGCGGATGAACTGGGCCTTGACCGCAGATATCTGGTGAGTATATTCAAAAAGCAGACCGGATTCACCATCCAGCAATACATCCTCCGCATACGGCTGCAGGCCGCAAAGCAGTATCTGCAAAAGGGCTATTCCGTGCAGGAGGCTGCCAAGCTCAGCGGCTTCAACGATGTATATAACTTCTCGCGCCTGTTCACGCGGGAAGAAGGCTACAACCCCAGCACCTTCAAAAAGATCGTGTCACAAATGAAGAAAGAGGCCGAGGAGAAGCTCAAGTAGCTTCTCCTTCTTCCTTTAGTGGAAGATCACGATGGGGGCGTTTTGGAAGTCCTTTTCCCGATCGGTACCGAGGGCATTGGACTTTCGTGCCGTGACCAAGGTGTGGGTCAGCTCATAGTCCAGTTGGCGCAGCTTCCAGCGAAGATCCTCCGCATCGGCCGTATATTCCATGCTGGCCTCCCAGCCAAGGCGGGAGTCATACTGCACCACCTCGATGGCACGCTCTACATTCTTTCGCTCCGCCAGAAGGATCTCCTCGATGCTGTCCAAAATACGCGCGGCGTTTTCTCTCGTCTCACAGCAGGAAAGGCGGGATTTCAGCTGATAGAACCGCTTTGCATGGGCAGCAGTGATACAGCAGCAGTACATGAACTCGCCCATCAAAAGCAGCCTTTGCAGCTCCTCATTGGGGTCTTGGAGCTGCCGCAGCTTCTCATTGCCCCGGGCGATCAGGACCACCATCTGGTCGATGGCCTTCAGTTCCTCATGGACCCGCACGCCCGGCAGAGAGTTGCGGCCTGCCATATTCTCCTTGTAGTAGGTGTAATAGATGCCCTTCCACATGGGGTCGTTGTTCATAGGCACTCTGCCCTGATCGGGCAGGGTCCTCGTGTCATAGAGCCACAGGGGATAGCTGGGACCTGTGCGGAATGCTCCGTACTGATCCTCATTGGTGGGGATGTACAGGCGGATAGCATCATCATAGCACCGAAGGGCCTCGGAGATATCACAGCCGAATTCCATATCCATCAGCTGCCGCAGGCACACCTCGGGATCCATAGAGCCCGTAAAGAACATCTCCTTTTCCAAATAGCTTATAAAGCTCGGCCAGAAGCCGTAGTGGATGCACTCCAGCACGGCGCACATATCCCACTTATCATGGGCCTCCTGCATCCCCTTGTAGCGGTCGATCCACGCCCACGGCATAGGCTCATAGGGGATCACGCCAAAGTCCCAGGTCCTGCCGGAGGACTGGGCATTGGTACCGAGGCAAAGGCCGTACTTTTTACAGGCTTCCGCCTCGGAGACGAAGTACTCGCCCGGACCTGCGAACCGCAGGGAGTAGTCTACGATGTCCTCCACCACATCGCCCACCTTGAACTGGTGGAACATATCCCATGTAGGGAACACGATCACGCCCTCCCTGGGCATATTTTTCAGCATGGCGACGCGGTCCTCTTCCGGCGCATAGCCCCAGTTGTAGGTGCTGAACAAGATCTGGGCCTCCGGCTTGACCTTGTCCAGAGTCCTTCGCACCATGGCCACCCAGCGGGGATAGTCCTCACAGGGCCACCAGCCGGGGGTGATATCGCCGGTGGGGATATTGTCCACGAAGTTGGCATCAAAGGGCGTCTTGCCCACTCTGGGGTCGCGGCTCTGGAACTGGTTGGCCTCGCCTACCATGCAGATACCGCCAAGATCGGGACAGCGGGCAAAAAAGTCTCCATAGAGCGCATCATAAAATTCCTGCGCGCCCTCATCATCGGGATGATAGGTATGAGGCTGATAGAGGGAAGCATAGACCTTGATGCCCCATTTGGCAGCCCTTTGGCACAGGAGATCCACATTGACCACATCGCCGCGCAGAGAGACCCCCACATCCTTCAGCCAAAGCTCGATGGCATTGAAGCCCAGATGCGCCATCCACGCAAAGGCCTCATCGGGGTATTCGAACATCCCGAAGGGAGAATGGGCCAAGCGCATCTTGAACAGCGCGCGGCGGGCGACCGTACCCATTTTGAGTATGGGAGCGCCTCGCCTGTTCATCAGGTCCTCCAGATAAAAAAGTCCCTGCGCCGCGCCCTCGGGATCGGAGCCGAGGACAGTGATCCCGTCATAGCCAACGGAGATGGAATAGCCGATAGGTCCTGCTACAGAGGCGCACAGGCCAACACGGATACAGATGCCGAGATCCTTGTAGGAAAGACCAGCGCCGATCCCCATACTGACCAGCAGATAGTCGGCAAGATCCCGGGCCGCTGTGACGATCACAGGCGCGGCATCTTGATCGATCACGATGCGGATATCCTCCGGCAGCTGCCACTCCCCTGCCGCCTTGACTGCACCATAGTCCCGGCGATCCGGCTTATGGAGCTGCATCAACCTTTTTTGAAAGTCATAACGAATCTCTTTTTTCAGCATAGCGATGCTCCTTTTTCGTTTTCTTGACAATTACAGTTTAGCTCTGCTATGATAAAAAACAAAGAGTACGGCACACCCAAAATTAGGATAAAATTAGCATGGTGATCCTATGGACTATTTGCAAAAAGCGTACATCTCCAATCTCAATGCCGTCTGCCGGGAAGGCGGCTATTTCTCTCTGCAGCCCGGTCAGAGCTGGGTCATCCATGACCATGGGGCGACCTTCAACAAATTCTATTATCTCCTCTCCGGTTCCTGCCGGATCACAGTGGAGGACCGATGCTACACCGCCCGCGCAGGCGACTGGTTCTTCATCCCGGCCGGTACGCGCCACAGCTATACCCATCTGCCCGGTGAGAGCTTCGAGAAGCATTGGATCCACTTTGAGCTGTATCCCAATGATTCTCTGCCAAGGCTCTTGCAGCTTCCCTTCAAGATCTCGGTCGGCACAAACGATGAGAGCAGGGCTCTTTTTGAGACGCTGACGAAGGCCAATGCTTCCCACACCCTGACAGACAAGCTCCATGCCAAGGTGGCGCTCCTTTCTCTGATCACCCGGTATGTGGAGCTCTCCCATGTGAAGGATCTGCCTGTACTGTCGGAGGAGGACCGCCGCATCGGAGAGGTGCTGGCCTATATCCACAAAAATCTGGCAGAGCCTCTGAGCAATCAGCTGCTGGCAGACCTCTGCCATCTGCACCCCAACCATTTCATCCGCTTTTTCTCCGGGAAAACGGGCCAGTCCCCTGCCGGGTATATCCTGAAATGCCGTATGGATCTGGCGCGGCAGCTGCTGATCGAGACAGACCTGCCTGTTTTGCAGATCGCAGAGCGCGTGGGCATCCCGGATCAGAGCCACTTCGCAAGGCTCTTCCGCCGCTGCTTCGAGATGACGCCATCCCAATGCAGAAAGCAGCATAAGGCATAAAAAATATCCACCCGCATAACAATGTAGGATAAATGTAGACACACGGAAAATCACTATGTTGTCTACCGATCTTACAACTTCAACTATCGCGTGGTTTTCTGATTCAAAAATGAGACAGAGGAGATCCTCTGTCTCATTTTTCGTATCATGGGGGGTCAAAGCCCCTCGCGGACATAGCGGCTGATGATCTCATCCTGCAGTTCGTCGGACAGTTGTACGAATCGTGTGCTGAAGCCGCCCACGCGGACGATCAGATCGCCGTGGCGCTCGGGATGGCGCTTGGCATCGTGCAGATCCTCCAGATCGGCGGAGGTGATCTGCGCCAGCTGCCCACCGCTTCGCATATAGTGCCTGAGGGTCTGCGCCACAGCATCCCTGCGCTGCTCGTCTGCCAGAAACTTCTGCGGCAGCAGCACATTCAAAGTCGTGCCGCCGACACCTTTATGAAGCGGGAGCTTGGCGACCGATGCCAGCATGGCTGTCAGACCGCGCTTATCCGCACCGGGTCTTGGCCCCATGGTATTGCCCAGAGGCTCTCCTGCAAAGCGTCCGTCCGCCATGGCCCCCATCTGCGCTCCGAAGGTCACACCGGCGCTGAGCAAAGAGCAGGCTCCCGTGTAGGGGCCGCCGCGGACAGAGCGGTACTTGGCGAGCTCATCCCAGAAGGTATCCAGCACGCGGCACGCCATGGCATCTGCTTCGTCATCATCATTGCCGAACTTGGGCGCAAGGTTCAAGAGCATCTGACGGATCTTTTCAAACCCCTCAAAGTTGGCATCCAGCGCCTGCTGCAGCTGTTCTTTGGAGATCTTCTTTTCCTCGAACACCAGCTTTTTGATCGCGGTCATGGCATCTGCAACAGGCGGGACCCCCGCAGTCTCCACCACGCCGTAGTTATAGATCGGTCCGCCGGCATCATGGGGGATGCCTTTTTCCAGACAGCCATCGGTGAAGATCCCCTTTAAGAGCTTGGCATGGTTGGCCGCCCGCTCCTCCTGCCCCCTGTCGCAGATAAAGGTGAAGATCGGCAGGAAGTGCCAAAGCTGCTGCTCGAAGCTCTCATAGACCTCCTCGAAGGTCTCACATTCCAGAAAGGTCTTGGTCTTTGCGCCGATCTGACGGTCGCTCTTCGTGGACTTACCGCCCCTCATGGCGATCTCAAATGCCTTCGCCACATTGAAGATACCGTCCTCACAGCCAAGGTCACACTTGCCCGGGACCTCGATCTCCTGACAGCCCAGGGTGGCATAGTTCCTGGCATCCTCCAGTGTCACGCCCAGACGCTGCAGTGCCGGGATCACCAGCGTATCGCTAACGATGGAAGGATCGCACATGCCCTCGCTCCACATCTGCACGATCAGCCGCAGGAGCTTGGGATCGGCATCCTCCCGGATGCGGACTGCCATTCTGGGATAGACCTCCCGGATGCGCCGCAGCACCTGCAAAAACAGGAATGTCAGCTCATTGGTGGCATCGCCGCCATCCTTCCCGCAGCCGCTGAGGGTGGCATTGTGGGCACCGTTCTCCCAGAGCTTGAACATGATGGAGACGATGGCATCCTCCGCATCGATCACATCCGGCTCGGTCCCGGCTCTCTTGTAGAAGGGATACAGATACTGGTCCACACGGCCCAGACAGTCCACCCAGTCCCACAGGGAAAGACACCACATGAGCTGCACCGCCTGATAGAGGGTCTGCGGCTTCTTGTGGGCAACAAAGGCGCAGTTCTCCGCGATCTGCTGATGATAGCGCTTCTGTTCGGGATCTGTATCCGTCTTTGCCAGACGGGCAGCCTCATCGGCATACTGCATCAGGTATTCGCTCATGCCGATCACAAGGATCTCCCATGCTTCATAGAGATCCTGCGTCCCGGCATCATGGGCGTTGACCGCTTTATAGCGGCGGACCTTTTCCAGCACACCGTCAAGCCCCAGATCCAATAAGGTATCATAGCTGGGGATCGTGTGGCCCTGATAGTCGCCTGCCGTGAACAGTCCTTCCTTCTTCAAGTCTTCTATCACCGGGCCAAAGACTGCTCCGGCGGTGCGATAGCGATGATCCTCGTCCAGTTGGGTCATCCGCCCGATCGCGGCACTGAGCCTGCGGAGCTCGTCCGGATCCATCGTATCGGCTTTATAGCCGTGGTCCACGATGCCCCAGCTGAAATGCTCCAGAAAGGGATAGGTCGGGCGGGTGATGCCCACCACCGCCTCATAGGGATGGATCACCACAGGTGTGACCAGCCACGAGCGGACGATCGCCTTTGCCAGGCAGATCACATAGGGTGTATCCGGCTCTTCCAGAAATACATCCAAAAAGGGATCCCTGCCCTCCGGCTGCATTTCGGCGCACAGGGTGCTCTCCCTCGCCTCCCACTTGTGCAGGCGAGGCAGGATATCCTCATAGACTTTCTCCATGCGGTCTGACAAGACCAGCTTTTCCGAAACACTTGTATAGTCCAGCATCCTTTTTCCTCCTTCAGGAATCGATATAGGTCGGTCTGCCGCAGTGCGCTTCGATGGAGCTTCGGTACTGCTCCATTCGATCCTTCCCCGGCGGAGCTGTGTCGAATATATCAGTCTGCCCCAGACGGGCGGCTTTGTCCAGCCCCAGTCGGTGGTAGGGCTCCAGATGTACCGCTTTGATGCATCCGTACGCCACGGCCACTTCCCCGATCCCACGGATATGGTCGAGGCTGTCATTCATGCCCGGCACGATGGGACAGCGCAGGATCACCTCTGCGCCCAAGGTATCCAGCAGCTTCAAATTCCGCAGGATCCTCTCATTGGTCACACCGCAGAGCATTTGATGGCGCTCCGGGTCTGTGACCTTATAGTCATAGAGGAAGAGGTCTGTGCAGCTCACCGCTTCGCGAATGATATCGGCAGTCGTATAGCCGCTGGTCTCCACCGCCGTATGGAGCCCGGCTTCCTTCGCATGCCGCAAGAGCCGCAGAGCAAATTCCGGCTGGGCAAAAGGCTCGCCGCCGGAGAGCGTCATACCGCCGCCCGATGCCTGATACACGCCGCAGTCGCGCAGTACCTGCTCCATGACCTCTTCCGGGGTCATCTCCATGCCTGCAAGACGGAGCGCTCCGGTACAGCACTGTCCTGCACAGGAACCGCAGGCGGTACAGGCAGTGCGGTCAAATGTATGTTGCTCCCCCACCTTCAAATGACAGCCCTCCGGGCAAGCATCCACACAATCCATACAGCCGATACAACGGGTGTGATCGAAGAGGATCTGGGGCTTGGAAGAGAGCCCCTCCCGGTTATGGCACCAAATGCAGCGCAGCGGGCACCCCTTCAGAAAGACCACAGTGCGTACGCCCGGCCCATCATATAGGGAGAAACGCTGGATATCAAAGACCATCCCCACGGTATCACCTTTCTCAAAAAGCGGTATGCAAGCACTCTCACAGCCTTGCATCTTTTCTTTTAGTGTAGAAAGATCACAGGGATGCGTCAACATCATTCCTTGTCGTATTTTTCTCAAAAAGTGTTGTCCCGCTTTACAATGCCCCGTCTGTGCGGTATGATGAGCGCAGAAAGGAGTGAGCTGCCTTGATCTATGGACCGCAGCCGGCACATATGCCGCCCTATGATATCCGCATCTGGCAATGCACCAACTTTGGCCGCCATTGGCACGGCAGTACAGAGATCTATATCTGCCTGCAGGGGATGATGAAGATCGAGATCGAAGGAACGATATATACACTGCATGAGAACGATACTGTATTCGTTGCCGGCAACGAGGCGCATGAGATCTTCTGTGACACACAGGATACGCGGGTGGTGCTGATCTCATTCGGCTATGGTCTCCTTGGCAGCGACTACCGCAGGCTGCAGGAAATCTCCATCGATATCCCCTTTTTCGATCTGTACGATGTCTCTATCCCCCAGAGCCTCGCGCAGCCTTTGATCTGGATTCGAGATACTTTATGTAAACCAAGCGCCGATATACCGGCAGACTGGATCCTGCGCAGCAGTCTGTATGCGATCGCGGCATATATCCTCAGTCATAGGCAGACAAAGCCTGCTTCGGCAGAGCGGCAGCTTCGGGCCAGACAGCTGGAAAAAATGTATGGGACGCTCCAGTATATCGCGGACCATTACCGGGAAGCGATCACCGTAGAACAGGCGGCGGCTGCAGCGGGATACGACCGCTCTTATTTCTGCAAGCAGTTCCGCAAGACCACCGGCATGACCTTCCACCGCTATCTGAACTACTATCGGATCTGTGCCGCCTGCCATCTGCTGGAGGACGCCAAGCTGCCCATGTCCGTGGTGGCGGAGCAGTCCGGCTTCTCCTCCCAGAAAAATCTCAGCCGCCTGTTCAGCCAGCTGCTGGGCATGACGCCCACCCAATACAGAGGGGCATCTCCGGATCGGCGAAACAGCGTGCGCCCCTTGTGAAAAATATTGGTCGAAGATATTGACTTCCCTCTCCGACGGCTGTATGATCATTTCAACAAAACAGCCGATCAAAACACAAAAAGGAGACCCCTATGAAGTTTTTGGATGCAAGGATCCAGTTGGGTCGAAGCTGCATGCCCCACGAGGGCGCACCCAACACCACCGAAGAGATCCTGGAAGTCATGCAGCGCTGTGATATCGAGAGAGCCATCGCATCTCACGCCATCGCAAAAGAATCGAATATGCAGGCAGGAAACGAAGCACTGCTGGCACTCACAGGCGAGGGTACGCCTTTCCTGCGGCAGTGGTACGCCATGCCTTCCGCATTGGGCGAATTTTTCAGTCCGGAGGAGCTGTTCCGGCAGATGAAGCAGCACGATGTCACCTCCCTGCGGCTGATGCCGAAAAAATGCGGTCATCCCATAAGGCCCTATGTGCTGGGCAAGCTCATGGCCGCAGCCGCAGACTGCCATGTTCCGGTCTTCATGAATCTCCATGAAGATATCGCGCCGGACGAGCTCTATGATCTGTGCAAATACTATCCCGATGTGGATCTTGTGATCTGCCGTGTAGATTACCGTCAGAACCGTGTGATCGGGCCTGTTTTGGAACAATGCCCCAATCTCTATATCGGCACCTCCATCTATGTGGTCCACAGCGGCTTGAAGCTGCTGTCCGATCACGGCTATACCGACCGTCTGATCTTTGAGAGCGGTCTGCCCAACGGCTCTGCTACAGCAGCCGTTTCGCTGATCCGTTACGCCGAGATCTCCGAGGAAGAAAAAGAGCTGATCGCCCACGGCAACATGGAGCGGCTCTTGTCCAATGTAAGGCTGTAAGGAGGCGCACGATGGAACTGAGAGATCATGCCGTACTGGGCAGGGAACTAAAGGACACCTTCGTGGTCGATGTCCACACCCACATCGGCTCCCACAACAATTATCAGCGCGTCGGCACCGATGCCGAGGCCATCATCCACACCATGGACCGCCTTGGTGTGGACAAGATCCTGTGCAGCAACTCCCCCGGTGCTTACAGCGATCTGCGGTGGGGCAACGAAGTAGCCGCCAAGGCACATACCAAGTATCCCGACCGCATTCTCGCTTTGGCCGTTGGCAGCCCCCACTGCCCCGAGATAGATTGGGACGACTACTTCATCCGTGATGACCGCTTCTTCGGCATGAAAGCCGTGCCCTTCGTGCAGGGCCAGCAGCCGATCTGGCATGAGGGCCTGATGCCCATGTATGAATATGCAGACAAAAAAGGGCTGGCTGTGCTGTTCCATGCTTGGCTCGATTCTGAGACGAGAGATGCCATCAAGGTGGCAAAACAATTCCCCAACGCCAGATTCATCCTCGGTCACGCCGGCTATACCGCAAGAGAGGCCGCCGTGGAGGCCTGCAAGCAGTGCGACAATGTGATCCTGGAGACCACCTTCTCGGCTCCCATCGAGGGCGATCTGGAGTGGATCGTAGGCAAAGTCGGCACCGACCGGGTGGCCTACGGCTCCGATCTGACCGCCTTTGAATGCGCCCACATTTTGGGTTCTATCCTTCTCTCCCGCCTGACCGACACGGAAAAAGAAAAGATACTGGGTCTGAATGCCAAAGCATTCTTCGGACTGTAAAAAGCACCGCTGATCTCAGGAAGGAACGAATATGAAACTTATGATCGTTCGCCACGGCGAGCCAAACTATGCCATCGATTCCCTGACCCCTGTTGGCTGGGAAGAAGCGCGGCTCCTTGCCGACCGCATGGCGAAGCTGGATGTAAAGGCTTTTTATGTATCCCCCATGGGCAGAGCGCAGGACACCGCTTCTTTGACTCTGCAAAAAATGGGGCGCACCGCCGAAACGCTCCCATGGCTCCATGAATTCCCCGCTCGCATCGTCAAGCCCAATGAATCGGCACAGAGCATCGCGTGGGACTGGCTGCCGCAGGATTGGACGGCTGAGCCCCGGTTCTATTCGGCAGACGAGTGGACGAAGCCGGAAGTCTTTGAAAAAGCCGGAGTCGAAGCACTGCTGAAAAATGTGACCGACGGACTGGATGCCCTGCTGGAGAAGCACGGCTACCGCCGGGACGGAAAGCTCTACCGCGCGGAACGCTCCAATAAAGATACCATCGTGCTGTTCTGCCACTTTGGTCTGGAATGTGTCCTGCTGGGGCATCTTCTGGGCATCTCTCCCATGCTGCTCTGGCACGGTGCCTGTGCCGCCCCCACCTCTGTCACCACCTTGTCCACAGAGGAACGGCGTGAGGGCATCGCCTATTTCCGCATGAACACCTTTGGTGATACCTCTCATCTGTATGCCGCAGGGCACGAGCCCTCCTTCGCCGCCCGGTTCTGCGAAGTCTATGCCGACTTCGACCCGGACCGCGATGATATCAGCACTTGATAAGCACAAAAGAACGCTGATCGGGATAATATCGTATCCCGATCAGCGTTCTTTATGGTGTCGCCGCAAGCGGCGCGGATGCCGGTGACCGGACTTCTGGCTGCTTCGCAGCTGGCGCATAGTTCGCACTGCCAATCGAGCCGCACTTCGCTTGCTCTCTTGGGCGCTCTCGTATCGAACCGACCGTTCTCGTCCGACCTGCACAAAATCACACCAGTTGGGATACAATTTCAAAAGGTGTAAATACAGTGTGAACCTCTGACTGTCAAAGAGGCACTTTTCTTTCTTAGGAGATGCTGCAGACAGATCCGCATGACCGCCTTCTCCGCACTTGCGATTTCTACTCTGACCAAACTGTAATCGTCTGCTTGCCTGCCGTTAAAGCAGAAAATGGTCCGGGAAGCAAGCATTGCGTATGATGTGCGCCAACCATATCTTTGTTCAGATCAATGGCACTGCCATCCGGCTGCTCATACGCTTGCTCTACAAGTCTTGGTTCACCCAACCTCTGTGTGGTAACAGCTTTGCACCGCGCGCTGCAAAGGGCTTCCGGAACATCCAATGTCAGAAGCCATACCCCATTTTCTTCTGTGATCGAGGCAGACACATTCCCTACCATAATGGGTTCTTTTTCATGAATCGAAGGTACCGCATAACCGGCATATGCATTATCCTCCAACCAAACCGGCTGGGCGATCTCATGGAACAATGCATAATGCGGTTCTTTTCCTACACGCGCCGCAAAGTCCTCCACCGAAGGATATCGGTCGCAATTTTTTGTGAACTGTTCCAGCTTCTCCCCGCCATCTTCCCAAAAACCCGCAAACAAATTGTTGAAATACCGGTCATCTCCGCCATAGATCTCAGCATATCCTGCAACGGCAGTAGAATGTGGGAAATGATAGGGTGTGGTACGGCGCAAAACAGCTCTGTCGCTTATCTTGCCGCAGAACAAATTATGGACGAAAGCACCGCCCTGCGACCAGTTGTCGAAAGCGTATTGAGAAAGACACACATTGTGATCCACCAAGTACGGCCCATGACTGACTTCGATCATCATATCGCGGTCATTGGCATAGAACAGGTTTGCTGTCAGACGACTGCCCTGTGCCTGCCAATCCATCCAGATACCAAGGGTACAGTTATGGATGTTGTTTTCACGAATCACAGAATCGATAGCAGCGTGAAACTTGATCCCAGCCATTTCGTGTCCCCAGAACTCATGTTTTACACCAATGTTATATATATGATTGTGCTCGACCTTGGAGAAAATACAGCCCATATGCCCCACGATGCCGTTTTGTCCGCAATCATATATCACATTGTTCCGCACAATATGCGAGCCAACACTGTCACGGGACCATCCTTTTTCCACAGCAAGAAATACCGCTTCCAATTGGTGGCGATGACCGGACTTGCGACTGAAGCGAGTAGACAAATTGTGTCCCGTTGTTTCTTCCTTTCCAAGACTGATGGCGCTGCACTTGGCATCGTGCAAACGGTTATTTTCAATGATCCAACCTTTGCTCCAATGAGGGCCAACCATGCCGATCTGATGAGCAGTCGGTGGTGCCCAAGGGCATGCCGCCTGCGCAATTTCAAATCCTCGCAGCGTGATATAGTTGATGCCTGTGGCTTTGGGATAAAAACAGCACGGGCGTACATTGATCTCGATCAGCTGTTCATTGGGGTCAAAGCCTTGAAAATTACAAAAGACTGTGGTGATATCCTCTTCCACAACTGCATACCATTTGTAAACCGTGTGCTCCGGATGCAAGATCCGCTCGTCCTCCACTCTCCATTCGTTTTGGCAGCAAATAACCCGTGGTGTATTGTCATACAGATCTTCCATGGACTTTGCTTCAAACATGGACAGGCCGTTCAGATAGACATCTCCCAGATGAACACGGTAGTCCTTGGGCTCCCGCAGCCAGTCTCCTTCCACTTCCAGCGCGAACGGATTCCAGTCGCCGAACATATCGTTTGGCAAGGCTTTTTTCCAGACAGAGCCCTCGACCCTTTCCCAATCGGTCACGATCTCCGACCCCTTGATCACGGGCAGCTGGCCTGCCACCGCTTCATATACGATCCTGTTATGGGCGCTCGTTCCGCCGTTTTTCGGATCGACCCACTCCCGGTAAGTACCGCCGAACACTCTGACGGTGTCTCCTGCCACAGCGATCTTCGCCGCTTGGCCGATCGTCCGAAAAGGCGCGCTTTCCGACCCGCTCCCACGGTCATTTCCTGCAGTCGAAACATAATAGATCATACCGTATTCTCCTTTGTACAGCTTTGATGCCATAGGGATATCATCAGTATATGTCTCAAAATTTGACTTTTCACGCAAGAAAGCGTACAATATATAGACAAAATTTGACTTTTGGAGAAGCGCATGTTATACGAGTTCAGCCACTTCGGCCGATCCGACTATCTGAAACTGAAAAAGGGGCGGAACTTGAGCTTTCCGGCTCATCTGCACCAATGCTTTGAGCTCATCGTCATTCGTGCGGGAGAGATGAAGGTCACAGTAGACGGCAAGACCTTTCTTTTGACCGAACACGATGCCATTTTGATCTTTCCCAACCAGATCCACGCTTTGGAATCGACCGAAAGCGAATATACGCTATGTATTTTTTCGCCGCAGCTGGTACGTGCGTATTTTACCAAGATCTCAGACAAGCTTCCCAAAAACAACTGCTTCCGTCCAAGCGAATATTTGACAGAAGCCCTGGCACAGCTGGATCAAGCTTCCTCGATCATCGAGAAAAAAGGCATCCTCTACTGCCTTTGCAGCCAATTTGACAAAGCTGCCGTCTATGAGAAAAAGGCAGAAAAGGATCCTGCGTTAATGTACCGAATCTTTGATTTTGTGGAAAAACACTTTGCCAATGAATGCTCCTTGTATGACCTGTCCAAGGGGACAGGCTATGACTACTCGTATCTTTCCCGCTATTTCAAAAAAACGGTGGGCATCTCCTTTAACGCTTATGTGACACATTTCCGTTTGAGCAATGCCTGCTACCTGTTGGAAAACACAGAAGCGCCGATCGTGCAGTGCGCCTTTGACAGCGGTTTCTCCTCCTTGCGAAGCTTTAACCGGTGCTTTCAAAAAGAGCTGCACACAACACCGACACAGTACCGAAAAGATATACATCGATAAAGAATCACGCCAATTGGGATACGATCCCAATTGGCGTAAATTGCAGGCGGGCTCCCTTTGACCGCGGACTGCCCCATATATTGCCGCACTCATTCGGTCTTTCTGTTGCCTGTCTTATCGAAAGTCTTTTTCAGCGCTCGTTCCGTCGGCACGATCGCAAAAATCAGAACAGCCAACTCGACCACGCAGACAATACCGCCTACGGTCCCGACCGCGTCCTCTGATCTGCCGGCTACAAACAGCATGGGGATCACAGTGATCGGCATCATTATCCAACCAAGCCAAAACCACAGCTTCCCAATGTACTTATGCGCAAACTCCCAAGTATCCTTGTTCTTCATTGACATACCGGTGCGATACCCAAAAACATAGTTGATCTCCTTCGGTGCAGACTTCATGAACGCTTTCCCCATCACGATCATGATCGCCGGAAACAAAAGATCCATCACAAGCATAAAGATCCAAAACTCCATTTTGCCCTCCCGACCTTCACAGATCAAGCACTCGGCCCCTGCTTGGCTTTCCTTTATCATAAGCTACCGTTACTTCTGTGTTTACATTGGGAACAGGCAGCCCCGCTCTGATCCATTTTTTCTTATAATATTTGATCCCATCAACACAATACATAACTTTCACGATATGCGGAAAGATCGCGCCGTCAAATGCGTGCGCCCTGACCGGTTTTGTGTTGATCTTCAGTCACCACTGTTTCTTTACCGACACCACTGTGCCAATCGTCTTTTCCATTTTTACTCCTGCTCCACTTTCATCATTCGATAACCCACACCAATATGTGTTTGAATGTATTGAGGTGAGCCGGGAACGGGCTCCAGTTTCTTTCGCAAAGTAGCCATAAATACGCGCAAGGACGCAATATCGTTGTCCCAACTGCTGCCCCAAACTTTCTGCGTAATATAAGTATGGGTCAAAACCTTTCCCACATTCTGAGACATCAAACACAGAAGTTTATATTCGATCGGTGTCAAATGAAGCTCTTCTTCACCGATATAGGCACACCCCGCCGCATAATCGATCTTCAGCTTTCCATTGATAAATACTGACTCGTTGTCACCGGCATTGGACTGCATAATAGCAAGTCTTCTGCCCGTAACACGAAGGCGTGCAAGGAGTTCCTCCACCGAAAACGGCTTTGTCAGATAATCGTCAGCGCCGCTATCAAGCGCTTCGATCTTGTCGGCATCCTCACTTCTGGCGCTGATGACGATAATGGGCATATTGGACCAGGTTCGAATCTTCCTGATAACTTCAACTCCATCCATATCGGGAAGCCCCAGATCCAGCAGTACAATATCGGGATTGCAAGTAGATGCCTGACAGATCGCTCCGCTGCCATTTGGAGAAACGATGTATTTGTACTCATGCGCCTTTAATGTCGTAGTGATGAGATTGCGTACAGACGCATCATCCTCAACGACGAGGATCTGTAGTTTATTCATTGATGTTCACCTCTCCCGTGGGAACAGTAAATGTAAAGATGCTGCCGTGCGGCTTGTTGTCCGTCAAGATGATCTCTCCTCCATGGGCATGAATGATCGATTTGCAAAGAGCAAGACCAAGTCCGAGACTGCGTCGGTTATCGGCGACTTTATTATCTCCTGTATAGAACATCTCAAATACTCGATGCTTTGCCTTGTCAGGGATCCCGTCTCCGTTGTCTGCAACACTTACTGATATAAGATCGGATCTTCGTTCCACTGTGATCTGAACATCTGAGCCGATCGGAGTATATTTTACCGCATTGTCTACAAGATTGATGATCACCTGCATGATCAATCCGGCATCCATGCGGGCAATCAATAACTCATCCTTGTATTCCACTTTGATTTTATGCTCACAGCGTTTGCGGTTAATATGCCGCATCGCTTCCTCAACGACCTCGTCCATAAGCTGCAGCGACATATTGAGGTTCATTCTTCCCTCTTCGATTCTGGTAACAGAAAGAAGGTTTTCCACGAGGCTGATCAGCCATTGCGCATCGTCGTATATATCGGTGAAGACTTGCCTCCTCGTTTCTTCATCCAGTTTATCATAATTCGTGAGGAGATTGCCGGCATTGCCTGATATGGATGTAAGAGGTGTGCGCAGATCATGAGAGATCGCACGAAGCAGATCTGCCCGAAGCTGTTCATTCTTGGCAAGTACCGCTGCCACTTCTTTTTCTTTCGCATTGCGAATGTTGTCCATAGCAAGTGCACATTCGCCCAAGATGGAAAGCAAGATGCTATTTTCAAAAGCATCGAGAGGCTTTTCGCCTATATGTATACCAACCACACCATAAACATTGTCGTTGATGCGAATTGCTAGATACATACACTTTGCTTTATTTAGCGTATGGGTGAAAGCTCCTGCGCGGTGCTTGTTTTGATATACCCATTCGGCTGTCTTCCGCTCCCGTGCAGTAAAGAGATCTTCTTGTCCTTCGGGCGAAACCGGGAAAAGATACCCTTTTGAAAGCGCACCATCTTTTACGGAGTACATCACGACCGTTCGATTGAGAAGCTTCATAAGCTGTGTGGAAGTGATATCAATGATATCCGTATCATTTCGCGCCTTTTGCAGCAACTGATTCGTATCAAGCAGCACCGCTGTCCTGAATGCAGCCTGCGCCGACAGTTTGGCATGAGATTTCAGCTTCGATGCTAACGTTCCAGTAATGATAGACGCCGTCAACATAATGGCAAACGTTATTGGATAGCCGGGATCGTAGGCATGAAACGTTAAAAGAGGCTCAGTTAAGAAAAAGTTGAACAGTGCGACACTCATAACGGAACCGATCATACCGCAAGCATATCCTCTGGTAAACAAAGAGGTCAACAGAACACCGAGGATATAAACGGTAATAATATTTGAGTCAGTAAACCCAAGCTTATAAAAGGCAATTCCTAACAAAGTCGTCAGTGCAAGGATCACAAAGGTGATCATAATATCTTTGGGGTAGGGAATGAAATGATGGAAGAAGGAATGGGGCTTGTCCCGGTAGTTCAGGTTGACGGAGTTATCAGGAATGATATGAATATCAAGATGTGGTGCGATCTCCACCAGTTTCTCAGTCAGTGTCGGTTTGTTCCAAAAATGCCGCCGTTTGACATTGCTTCTGCCGATAACGATCTTGCTCACGCCTGAGATGCGGGCAAACTCCGCGATCTGATGCGAAATATCCTCGCCATATACGGTTGTGATCGTTGCCCCAAGCTGCTCTGCGAGATGGATATGATATTGCAGACGTTTTTTATTCGCCTCGTCCATTTTATCCGCATCAGGCGTATGTACATAAAGCGCCGTAAAGCTGCCCCCAAAGGCAGATGCCATTTTCCCGGCAGTACGCACGATTTTGGCATTGGATGGGGATGCCGAAAGACAAACAAGGATATGCTCCGGCATATCTGCACTCAATGACATTGCTTCTTTGCTCATCTTTATCCCCCATTCTTTTTTGAAAATTATATTATAAAATCCCGGATTTTTCTACTGTCCCTTTAGACAACTATGAGGCATCTTGTTCTGTACCATCGCACAGGAGTATATACGCACCTTTATGTGCTTCTCGAAAACATCGTATTTCTTCCACAAGTTCCTCTTCCGACAGCTCTTCTGTGAGCATAACACAAGATGGAAGGTTCTTTTGCATTTCTGATTTTATCGCGTTCCTGTTCTCATCCAGAAACCGATCCAATCTTATCATCAAAAAGTATCCAAAGCCAAATGCTCCCAGCACGGCTGCCATTAGGATGATGTCTTTCATATATGCCCACCTCCCTGCTGTGATTTTATGATCGTTACATATGGAAGCACTTTTGCAATGCCTTGTATTCCCCTATAACAAGCATCGTCTTTTCCTGTGTCAATACGATATCCGGCGTAACAGATACATTCATTTTCCCATTTTCTTTGACTGCCATAATGTTGATGTTATACTTCCTTCGAATGTCAAGCTGACCGATGCTAAGTCCGATCCACGATTTTGGCACGGATACTTCAAAAATCGAGTGGGTATCATCCAGCTCGATATAATCGAGAATGTGGTCAGAACCGTAGCGTATGGCAGCCCATTTTGCCACTTGCTTTTCCGGGTATACCACTTCATCCGCTCCGTTGCGAAGCAGAAACTTTGCCTGGCCGTCACGCTCTGCGCGAGAAACAACAAATCTTGCTCCCAATTCCTTCAAAGAACACGTCGTTTCCAACGAGCTCTGGAAATCGTTGCCGATGGCTACAACGCACACATCGTAGTTATCTACACCAAGGGAACGCAGGAATTCCTCATTGGTGCTGTCACCGATCTGCGCATTGGTTACGATATCCATTGCATCATTGACCCGTTCTTCATCGTGGTCAACGCCCATCACCTGATGGCCAAGCTGATTAAGTTGGAGAGCCATATGTTTTCCAAATCTCCCCAGTCCGATCAACAGTATTGATTTCATGATCAGATCCTCCTTTATCCTACAGTGATTCTCTCCTGCGGTAATTTGGAAAGATTTTTGTGTGAGCCAGACAACGCTGCATAGATCAGCGTCAGTCCGCCAACTCTTCCCAAAAACATGAGACTCATCAAAACACATTGCGAAAGAACTCCCAGCTGTGGTGTGATGCCCATGGTCAGACCAACAGTACCAACTGCTGAAGCTGTTTCAAACATACAAGTACCAAACGGCAGTCCTTCCATCACACTGATGATCATCGCACCGCTAAAAACCAGTGCTATATACATCATAAGAATAGTCGCCGCATTTTTTACAGTCTTTGCTTCAATGCGTCTGCCAAAGAACTGCGGATCCTCTTTTCGCCGAAAACCGGCGATCACATTAGAAAGCAACACGGCAAAGGTCGTGGTTTTCATGCCACCGGCCGTAGATCCGGGCGAACCGCCAATCATCATCAGCACGATCATGATCGCTTGCCCGACACCGCTCATAAGTGTAAGATCCATAGTATTAAAGCCGGCTGTTCTCGGTGTAACGGATTGAAACAGTGCGCCAAAAATTCGTTCCTTCATGGGAAGTTCCGCAAACTCCACAAAGAAAAAGAACGCCGCCGGAAGCATGATCAAAAATGCTGTCGTTGTCAGGATGACCTTACTCTGCATCCGATACTGCTTAAAGTGATATTTGTTCGTATAGATATCCTCCCAGGTAAGAAAGCCTATACCGCCAATTACGATCAGCAGCATCACCGTAATGTTGATCGCTGAGTCAGCGGCATATGGGGTAAGAGATCTGTATTTGGCATCTGCTGTGCCCATAATGTCAAAACCGGCATTGCAGAAAGCAGATATCGAATGGAAGAAAGACATCCATATCCCCTTCACCCCAAAATCCCGAATGAAGGTTGGCATCATCGCTATAAAACCGAGCATTTCAAATAAGAATGTTGCTTTGATCACAAAGCTCGTGAGTCTTACAATACCACCAACCTTTGGTGCAGAAATTGCTTCCTGCATGGTGCTTCTTTGCAGCAGTGTTATTTTTC
>JAFSHB010000024.1 GCA_017440525.1 Oscillospiraceae bacterium
CGTCGTCATCGTCATCAGCGCCGGGGCCGATCACATCGTTGTCGACAGCGACCTTGCAGCCGGGGTAGTCGCAAACACCGTTGAAGTTGTTGTCATAGTGCTCGTGGGCATCGGTCTGCTCTTTGCAGCCTGCGTAGTCGCAGACACCGTTGCCGTTGTTGTCGTAGTGCTCGTGAGCAGCGACGACAGATGCAGTGCAGCCTGCGTAGTCGCAAACACCGTTGCCGTTGTCGTCGTAGTGCTTGCTGTGGACAGTTTCCTTGCAGCCGGCGTAATCGCAGACTTCGTTGCCGTTGTTGTCGTAGTGCTCGTGGTCGGCAACATCAGCGGCAGCCGCGAAGGGGATTGCGCTCACCAGCATCAGCAGGGCGAGCAACAGAGCGAAGATCTTCTTCATGGTTTGTTCCTCCCTTTCAAAGAAAAACAGAGATTTTTTGCAGGGAGGCGTGCGCCGTCCCAGACCGGATAATTTCCTATCTATATTATACAGAGGAGGCAAAGAATGACAACAACAAATTGTAACCATTGCCATTATAAAAAGTGCCGAAAAAATCGGTCTCAAACAGGGGCGGATGCACGAAAATATATGCAAAATGCAGTAAAAAGGAGAGAGACAGGCCTGTTTTGACCTGTCTCTCTTAAAAAATGATTACAAATTGTTTTATTTTTGAGATGCCGCCATCCGGTTGTCATAATGTGTCGTTGAGGCTGTTATGGTATTCCTTTCGGTCAGATTCTTGTGGGCACGCCTGACCGTAGTGACGATATCTTGTGTTGAAGTGCTCTTTTGCCGGTGTTTGGAAGGAGGAATGTGTTGCTTTCTTATCCCAGCGGCCGGAACATCTCCAACAGGGCAGCTGTTTGGTCGCTCCCGATCGACATGGCTTCAATAGAGATGCTGTAGTCGCCCAGGGTATAGTCTATGAGCTGCAGGGAGTGATATTCCATGCCCATGATCGTTCCGCAGGTATAAACAGCGGGCCATCGATCGTCGGCGCAGGTCACAAATCTTTTTTCCATCGTTGTGACTTCCATGCCGCGTTCTGCGTAGCCCTGCACGAGGTCATCTTTTATGGTCAACATCAGGTCGACCGCCTGCTCCCGGGTGACACCGCGGTATATGCGCAGATCGTCTTCGGGAAATTTTTGAAAGTGGATCGTGATCGCACAGAGCGCATCGTTTTGCGCTGACATCGCGATGCAGGAAGCACCGTCATCCATTTGCTGTTCATCCACCTTCTCGCCCAGTGTGCAGGTCCAGCCGCTATACGCGGAAAAATCGATGGAAAGACCGGCATAAGAGTTGGTGTAGATGTCGTTTGCAAGGCTTCCATAGGGAGGATCTGCCGCTACAGGTACATCAGCGGCTTCCGGCGTTGTATCCCAAGCATCGTCGGGGATCGCATCGATCGGACAGAACTGCTGGAAGAGCTTTACGGCTTCGGCTTTGGTGGTCGCCATGGTCACGATCTGGGCCATGTATTCATCGCCGTCGTTGTAGTGCAGGAGCATGATCTCGTAGATCGGTATCCCTGCGATCGTGCCGGAGACGGACAGGGTGAATTCCGATTCTCCGCAAAAAGTCACCAGATCGCTGTTCATGGATGTGTTTTCCATGCCAAGCTGCTCCATCGTAGCGCCGATGAGCGTAGTGTAGTCCTCGTTGAGCAAGGGGTTCGATAATGCTTCTGCTGTATCATCCGGGGCGGCTTTGATGTAGTTGATATCGATCGAGGCGAAGCCTGTGTTTCGAGAAGCTTTCAGATCGGGGATCGGTTCGTATGCACCGACATCGCCAATGGTATCGCTGATGGCAGTATCCGTGAGCAGATCATGGATCTGCTGTTGTTCAGACGAACTCATCACTTCCCAGTCGTGGCCGAGCACGCAGGCGATACCAAAATACGCATTGGTATATACACCGTTCTCGTATACGCCAAAGCTCAATTCCTTTGCAGGCACCGGCTCCTGCGGCTGGCAGGCGGTCAAAGAGAAGCAGAGAGCAAAACAAAGCAATAAAGAAAACAAGCGGTTTTTCATGAAGATCATCCTCCTGATCATTTGGGTCGTCCAAGTTCGGACTTGCGTACGAGCTGCACGACCGCTTCGCAGTGGTGGCAGCGGGGGAACATATCGAAGGCCTCGGCCTTGGTCATGGTATAGCCGCGCTCGGAGAAGCGCTTGATGTCTCTTGCCAAAGTGGCAGGGTCGCAGGACACATAGACCACCTTTTTCGGTGCCATATATACTATTGAATCTATCACGCTCTCCTCAAGGCCCTTGCGGGGAGGATCGACCACGATCACATCCGGCTGTTTGCCTTCTTTCACAAAGCGCTTCGCTGCTTCGGCAGCGTCAGCACAGAAGAACTCGGCGTTCTCGATGCCGTTGCGGAGGGCGTTCTCCTTGGCATCCCGGATGGCGGCCTCGACGATCTCCACACCGTAGACCTTTTTGGCCTTGCGGCTCAGCGCCAGGGTGATCGTGCCGGTGCCGCAGTAGAGGTCGAGGACAGTCTCCTCTCCCGTCAGCTCTGCGAACTCCAGTGCCTTCTCATAGAGCTGCTCCGCCTGATCGTGGTTGACCTGATAGAAGGACCGGGGAGAGAGCTTGAAGCGCAGACCGCACAGGACATCCTCGATGAAGCCCGGGCCCCACAGGGTGACGAACCTGTCGCCCAGCACGGCGTTGCCCGGCTTTTTGTGGATGCTCAGACACAGGGTGTGGAAGTTGTCCACAGTCTTTAACAGCTTTTCCACAAGCTGCGTTTCCTTTGGGATCGAGTCGCCGTTGATGACCAGACACACCAGCACCTGCTTTGTGACCACGGCGGTGCGGACATAGATATGGCGCACCAGACCCTTGCCGGTCTTTTCGTCATAGACCGACACCTTCTGCGCCTGCATCCAATCCACCACAGCCTGTCTGGCCTGATCGGCCTCCTTGCCCTGGATGAGACACTGCTTTACCGGGATCACCTGATGGGTGCGGCTCCTGAAGAAGCCGGCATCTGCTCTGCCCTTGACCAGTCCCACGGGATACTGGGCCTTGTTGCGGTAGCCCAGCTGCTTGGGAGAGCCTGTGATCGGCACAGCCTCCACTGCAAGACCGCCGAGCCTCGTCAGGGCATCCTTGACACGCTGTGCCTTGGCACGAAGCTCTTCTTCGTAGGTCATGTGATGGAACACACAGCCGCCGCAGTCCTTATGATAGGGGCAGGCAGGGGAGATGCGTTCGGGGCTCGGCTGCAGGATCTCCACGATATCGCCGTAGGCCGCCGTATGGCCCAGATGGGCGATGCGGATCCTCAGCCGTTCGCCGAAGATCGCGCCTGCCACGAAGACGGCAAGGCCCTCCACACGGGCCACGCCCTGGCCCTCGCTGGTGTAGCCGACGATCTCGACATCGATGATCTGCCCTTTGCGGACAGGATATTCTTTTTGTTTCACGTGAAACACCGACCTTTCAAGTTGAAAGTTTCAGGTTGAAAGTTGAGCGTTATGGATCGAAACTTTCCGTTTTTCACTTTCAACTTTCCACTTTCTCGCCGCTTGCGGCACAGAAGCTGTCTGTGCGGACATTTTCCACGCTTTCCTCCGTGTCGGAGTAGTCGCATTCAAAAACATAGGTGACGGTCAGCGCATCGCCCTCCAGCACAGCATCGGTCACATAGCCGTAGACCGACGCGATGCAGGCACGGGAGGCGGCCTCGGTGTAGACCGTCTCTTTGGTATAGCCCTCCAAATGGGCGGCCAGCTCATGATAATAGGTATAGATGGCGGCGGCGCCTTCCACATCGAAGGTGGGCACTTCAAAGGTATAGCCGACGGTATCCTCTACCAGCCCCTCCACCGTTGCGGAGGTATAGGAAACGGCTTCGCCGCCTGCTTCGATCACAGTCTCCTCGGGGACTACGACTTCGATGGGGATCTCCTCTACAGGTGTTTCCACGGTCTCAGTCTCGACAGGGGCGGGGAGCACCTCCTCCGTCACGACGGGAAGCTCCTCTTTTGCACAAGCTGTCAGCAAAAAAAGCATGGCGAAGATCAAAAACAGTCTTTTCATAGGTATCACTCCTTTGCTATACTATAACAGAAAAAACGACGATCGACAATGAGAGGTTTCTATGGACTATAAAAATTGCACCCTCTGTCCGCGGCAGTGCGGGGTGGACAGGACCGTGGGGGAGACGGGCTTCTGCGGAATGGGGGACACCGCTCTGATCGCAAGAGCCGCGCCGCATCACTGGGAAGAGCCGGTGATCTGCGGCGAACACGGCGCAGGCGCTGTGTTCTTCTCCGGCTGTACATTAAAATGTATCTACTGCCAGAACGAGACCATCAGCCATGGGCCTTGCGGAAGGGCGGTCACAGCAAAAGAGCTGCGAAAGATCTTTGAGGCTCTGGTCGCGCAGGGCTGCTCCTGCATCGACCTTGTGACGCCCACCCACTTCCTGCCCACGATCATCCCGGCGCTCACGCCAAAGCTGCCGATCCCGGTGGTGTACAACTGCGGCGGCTATGAGCGCGTGGAGACCCTCAAACGGCTGGAGGGCCTCGTGGACATCTATCTGCCGGACTTCAAATATGCCGACGATGCCCTTGCGGCGCGGTATTCCGCCGCGCCGGACTATGCCGAGACGGCTGTTGCGGCGATCCGGGAGATGTTCCGCCAGACAGGCCCTATACATTATAATAAGGAAGGGATGCTGGAAAAGGGCGTCATCATCCGCCATCTGGTCCTGCCGGGACAGGTGGGGAACTCGCTGGGCGTATTGGATGAGCTGGAAGCGATGTTCCGTCCGGGGGATGTCCTGTTCAGCGTCATGAGCCAGTACACGCCCATGGGGAGCGCGGTGGATCAGCTCCACAGACCGATCACGGAAGAGGAATACGACGGCGTTTTGAGCTATATGGAGCTGCTGGGGCTGGAGGACGGCTTCGTGCAGGAGTTCTCCTCGGCCGATGAGAAGTATATCCCGGACTGGGAGTGACCCTCTCCGCCCTCCGGCGAAGCCATGACTGAGAGGGAATTGAAACAAATGTTTGCATATTTTTCCCGTCTGTGTTATACTGGGCTTGGAGGCGATGAAAATGGGCAGAACATCCGATAAGCAGGAGAAGATCCTGGCATTCCTCAACGACTATATGGAAGAGTATGGCTATGCACCCTCGGTGCGCGAGATCTGTGCCGCCGTGGGGCTCAAGTCCACGGCTACGGTGTCCTACCATTTGAATGAGCTCAAGCGGCAGGGGCGCATCGAAGGCGACAGCTCCAAGCGCCGCGCCATCAGCCTGCCGGAGAGCCGGAAGGTCGGCCATATCCCGCTTTTGGGCGTGGTCACGGCAGGTCCGCCGATCCTGGCGCTGGAGAATATCGAGGGCTTCGTCCCATGGGATGGCGACCCTTCGTGCTACGCGCTGAAGATCAAGGGCGATTCCATGATAAATGCCGGGATCTTAAACGGTGATACAGTGGTGGTGCGCCCCCAGTCCGACGCGGTGAACGGCGAGATCGTGATCGCCCTGATCGGGGATGAGGCCACCTGCAAGCGGTTCCACCACGGCAGCGACGGTGTGTGGCTCCTGCCGGAGAACCCGGCCTATGACCCGATCGACGGCACGGAAGCTGTGATCCTGGGCAAGGTCAAGGCGGTCATTCGGGAGTATTAAAATGACGGGCGGTCAATGACCGCCTCTACAGCAAGACGGCAGTGCGTTCGTATTTGTAGGGGCGACCATTGGTCGCCCGAGGTCGTTTTTTGTGTTTCACGTGAAACATCCTATTTACTTTTTCCGAAATCGGCGTATAATATAGACTATCTTAAATGAGGAGGTGTGCCATTGGGTATCATCATCAGCGTCGTCAATCAAAAAGGCGGTGTGGGCAAGACGACCACGGCGGTCAATCTGACGGCGGCGCTCCATAAACGAGGGAAAAAAGTCCTGCTGTGCGACTTCGATCCTCAGGCCAATGCCACCTCCGGCCTTGGGGTGGATAAGGATAAGACTGCGGCATCCAGCTACGATGTGGTCATCAACGGGACCCCCGCCAGAGATGCCGTCATACATACAGCTCACGGTGATGTGATCGCTTCGTCCTCCGATCTGTGCGGCGCGGGCGTGGAGCTGATCGCCATCCCCAACCGGGAGTTCGTGCTCCGTGATGCGCTGGCAGAGGTGAAGGATGACTACGATGTGATCTTTATCGACTGTCCGCCCTCTCTGGAGCTGCTGACCCTCAACGCTCTGTGTGCTGCCGATACCATTTTGGTGCCGGTGCAGTGCGAATACTATGCGCTGGAAGGTCTGGCAGATCTGATGACCACCATGCGCGCGGTCAAGCGGGGGCTGAAGCCTGACCTGTATCTGTTCGGCGTGGTGCTGACCATGTTCGACGGGCGCACCAATTTTTCCGCGCAGGTCGCGGAGGAGGTCCGCCGCCATTTCCCCGGCAAGGTCTTTGCCACAGCGATCCCCAGAAATGTCCGTCTTGCCGAGGCGCCCAGCCACGGTCTGCCCGTGTTTGCTTACGACAAATTCTCTCGCGGCGCGAGAGCCTATGAGGAGCTGGCGGACGAGATCATAGAGAAGGAGGGCATCTGATGGCAGCAAAAAAAGCCATGGGCCTTGGAAAAGGCTTCAATGCTCTGATCGATACGGCACCTGCGGCGGCAGATGAGCAGATCACATCTTTGCCTCTGACCAAGCTGGAGCCGAACCCCCTGCAGCCCAGAAAGATCTTCGATGAAGAGGAACTGCAGGTGCTGGCCGACTCCATCGCCCAGCACGGCATCATACAGCCCATCACCGTCCGCCCCGGCGAGAACGGATATTATCAGATCATCGCAGGCGAACGCCGCTGGCGTGCCGCCCGTTTGGCAGAGCTCAGGACCGTGCCTGTGGTGGTCATGGAGGCCGATGACCGTACCACCATGGAGCTGGCGCTGATCGAGAACCTGCAGCGGCAGGATCTCAATCCCATGGAAGAGGCCATGGGCTACAAGCAGCTCATGGAAGAGCATGGCCTGACGCAGAACGATGTGGCCCAGAAGGTCAGCAAGTCCCGTTCCGCCGTGGCCAATGCCCTGCGCCTGATCACGCTCCCGCCCCAGATCGCCCAGATGGTGGCTGACGGCAGCCTGTCCGCAGGCCATGCAAGAGCGGTGCTGATGCTCTCCGATCCCACCGCGCAGGCGGCTGCCGCCCAAAAGATCGTGGCCCTGAGCCTTTCTGTGCGGCAGGCCGAGACCCTCTGCCGCAATATGGCAAAGGGAAAGCCTGCGCCGCCGCAGAAGGACCCTCTGGAAGTGGACTATGTGGCGGAGTGTGAAAAGACCCTGACCAAGGCCCTGTCCCGCGGTGTCAAGATCGTGCGGGGCAAGCGCAAGGGCCGCGTGGAGCTGGAGTTCTATGATGACGACGATCTGCAGCGGCTGTATGAAGCGCTGGAGACCCTGAAGGTCTAGGAACGCCCTCTTGATGGGAAGCACAGGAGGTACCCATTATGGATGAAAAAAGGAAAAAGTCACTGTTTCGCTATATCGCCATCATGTTCGTGGTGGCATTCGTGCTGGTGCTGATCTCTCTGGTGGGGCAGACACGCTCCATCGGTCATCTGAGCGAGAGCTCCGCCAGTGCCCTGCAGCGGGCAGAAGAATTGCAAAATACCAACCGCGACCTGACGGAGCAGATCGCAGAGCTCCAGGCGCAGTTGGAGATATTGAAGGACGAGAATGAGACGCTTCAGAGCGAGAATGACGCCCTTCGCAAAGAAAACCGTGAACAGATCGATGAAAATGATGCACTGCAGTCGGAGCTGGACGCTTTGACGCAGGAGCTCCAAACCATGAAAGAGGGAAATGAACAATGATCGACATTCGCAGAATCAAAGAGGATCCTACCAAGGTAAAGGACGGCTTCCGCGCCAAGGAAGTCAACTGTGACGAGCAGGTGGACCGCATCCTGGAGCTGGACGCACAGCGCCGCGCCATGATCGCCGAGACCGAGGCCATGAAGGCCGAGCAGAACAAGGTCTCCAAGCAGATCCCCATGCTGAAGAAGAACGGCGAGGATGTGGCTCCCGTGTTTGCCCGCATGGGCGAGCTGAAGGCCAGCATCGCCGCCAACGATGAGAAGCTCCGTGATGTGGAAGCGGAATACCGCACCCTGATGCTCTCTCTCCCCAACCTGCCCGATGAGGACCTGCTCCCCGGCGGCAAGGAGAACAACGAGCCCCTGCGCTACATCGGTGA
>JAFSHB010000025.1 GCA_017440525.1 Oscillospiraceae bacterium
GGATGCGGTACGCGCATTGTGCCGTGATAGGATACAGTGATGGTCAACACAACCCCCCACCGCTGCGCGGAGTCCCCTAAAAGGGGGCACGAGGGCGTGACCGCCTATTTGTAAATTTTCTGTTTCAAAATGACAAAAAAGAGAAAGACGCGAAAAGTACAAAACATGCAAATCGTGATATATGGTATAATAGAAACACGGAAGTCCCGGACACTTCCGTGTTATTTTTAACAAATAGGAGGTAAATGGCATGAATGTAAAAGTGATCAAAGAGGTGTGGGGATATGTCATACTATGATTCTTCGAGAGCGAGAGCTCACAAAGAGGAGATGAAGAAAAAGCGCAATGCCGATATGCCCACGGCAAGCGGAGGGAACACGCGTACTGCCGGCGATCGGGATGCATACGATGCAGGGGTAAGAAACGCGTATGCACAGCGGACGAGCACCGGCACCAACTCCCAAAAGGATGTCGGAAGAAATGCGGGATACGATGCCGCAGGGAGCAGATCCTCCGGCGGCACGAGGAAGTCTTCCGGCAGTTATGGGGTGCAGCGGTCAACTGTCCGAAGCGGTATGTCCAATGCACCTAGCATATTGATCGACCGGGGCAACACCGACTACCAATACAAAAATTTGCCAATGGCTGGTGATGCTCTTGAACGTGGCGCAGTTCTGGAGTTGATGGTTCAGAAGAAGGAAAACGAGTTCCGCCCCAAAGAGGACAGCACCCGTGCGGCACACGATAAGCAGGTACAGCAGACGGTCGATACGATCAAGGATCTGACTGTGCAGAATATCCCCATCGCACAGCGCGCGACTTCAGAAAATGCCCACGGCTCCAGACATCACAACCGCTTTTTGCAGACTCTGATCGACGATGAGAAGGCAAAACTGCGGGAGCTCAATGGTGCAGGTGTTTTGATGACGGTCGATGAGATCGAAGCACAAAAACGCCGCAATGATGCCACAAGAGCCAAAGCGGAGGAAGAACTTCGGTCG
This sequence comes from Oscillospiraceae bacterium, assembly GCA_017440525.1. GTDB lineage: Bacteria > Bacillota > Clostridia > Oscillospirales > Oscillospiraceae > Avoscillospira. The sequence goes on from JAFSHB010000025.1 coordinate 1,002, forward strand.
ATGAACGACATCACAGCGGACGATCTGGACGGGATGAGCTATGAGGACTATATGGCAGGCGCGCAAGCGAATCTGGATAAGCAAATGGGACTCAATGCTGTAGTGACCGGAGCCGTCAAAGGGAATAAGGCTCTGGATCGAATCGCGGAGTATCAGGGCAAGCTCTACGATGACGATGCCGCAGGACAGTTTCATGCAAACTATACTGACAGCAGACTGGATAGGGATATTGAACTTGCCTATAGCGACTTCGCAGATGATATGTCTGAGCAAAATTGGAACTATGTGCAGATGCTGGAGGGCTTGCAAGGACAGATGCAAAGGAACAACACGCAGACACTGGATGATGATGTGGTCAATGCAGGGATGTCGCTTGGTCTGGCACGGGATATCCCCGGTGCGTGGGATGAAGCGAAAGCATCTGCCAAAGGTGCGGTGTTGGGGTTAGGGATAAGCGCAATGACACAAGGTTTGATTCCTGTCTCGAAAGCTATGGAAACGGGTGGAGATATTGCAGGTGATGCATACAAAAGAGACGTTGTACGTGGTAGCACCCTTCGGGAACTTATGGCGATGGGGGTTGATGCAGAAGTTGCAAAAAAAGCTGCTGATAGCGAGGCGATGGTGTCAGCGTGGCTCGATACGAGAAAAAATGTATTTTCAGCACTTGAAAATGACAAGTATAAAGATCAGGCAACAAGAAATATTCCTAAGGGAATATATTCAAAAATGGAAGATGCTCCAAATGATGCAGTAAAAGAAACATTACATGCTATCGTGGTACAAAATGCTATGGATGGGGGGGTGGATGTTACGCCACAGGAACTGTACAAACAAGCGGTTTTAGAAAGTAATTTTTTGCTAGGATTACATAAAGATTACTAAACAAATTTTTCTCCAAACGCCGTGAGCATTTTGCTCACGGCGTTTCTTTGAGCTCTCGTTTGTTCTTTCCGCACACGCAAGTGGAAGTATAGTTGGGATTCGTGCGGCCGCAGGGGCATTCCCAACCGAAAGCTTTCATGAGAGATTTCTTGTAGGTCTTGTCGCAGACTGGTCGGGCATCATCGTAGGCTTCCAGCAATCGTGTCAAAAGGTTTTTTCCTCCAAGTGTATGCATCTGGGGAAGAGGGGCATATGGGTTTTTTCTTTTCCTAAGATCGTAGATCAGAAGCTTTTCTACATCACGCCACGATGGAATGGGACCGTGACCGGGGTCGTATGCCCTGTTGAAAAACCATGAAGCAAAATACTGCGTATATAATTGTCTGCGCAAAGCTTTCAATTTATGCGTGTCCATACTCGTACCTCCGAACGATGGGGCTGAAGGTCATATTTGTGTGATGTCTCTTTTGTTTTTTCCGCACACGCAAGTGGAAGTATAGTTGGGATTCGTGCGGCCGCAGGGGCAGAGCCATGAACTGTTCTTTGCCGATGGATAACGCTGGCTCATTGGCACGTCCTGCTTTTTTCTGCCACAGACACATGTTGTAGCATGAGGAAGATTCTCCTTGCCGCAGAAGCAATACCAGTGAGGCCGTCGGTCTCGCGCAAGTGCTTCTTTGGGCAGTGCGTTTTGCTTGTTGTTTTTACAAGCGCAGACAAATGTGTAGGAGGGATTCGCCCGACCGCAGGGACAAAGCCACCCACCTGCGTCTAAGAGCTTATTTTGATATTCGATGTCAGAAACAGGACGGTCATCTTCGTATGCTTTTAAGAGTTTTTTCAGCACTTTGCGTCCATTTTCTGTGTAAAGGCTTGGGAGCGGAACGAAATCAGGACTTTTTCGTCTCATGGAGTCATATCTTAAAATAGCAGTGATATCACACTCCAATAAGTAACGAGCACCATATATGTGACTGCCCATCAGGAAAGAAACAGATCCCCACAAAAAAGAGGAACGCAGTTTTTTGCGTAGCATATTACGGATGCGGTCTGCTTTTTTCATGCGGTTGCTCCTTTCATGTTGCTTCCATAACGAGCTATGTCCTTATTATGGCACAGCCAAAAGGTCGTGTCAAGCAAGGACGCCGCCGACACAAGACCAAACGCCGTGAGCGAAATGCTCACGGCGTTTCTTTGATATCCCATTCGTTTTTGGCATTGCGGACCGACCCACGTGTCGGCCCCTACGGTATCATACGAACATATCTGTAGGGGCGGACCCATGTGTCCGCCCGCGGGCGGGCATTGCTCGCCCCTACGAATGATGTTCGATGGTGCTCTGTAGGGGCGACCATTGGTCGCCCGGTGCAGGCACCAACAACAAAAAGATCCCAAGGCTTGATGCCTTGGGATCTTTCTTGCTGCGGTCTTTTTATTCGTATTTTTTTACCTCTGCCAGATTGGCGGCGACGACTTTTTTCCACTGCTGCGGGCTCAGGCCGTCCTCACGGGCGAAGAGCTTGGAGAAATTGGCGGTATCGTTGAAGCCGCACAGGGCGGCGGTCTCCTTGACGGAATAGCCCTGCATCAGGCAGCGCTTGGCCTCCACGATCCGCACCTGCAGGATATAGCGCTGGATGGAGCAGTCGGTCTTTTTTTTGAACTGCCGCGCCAGATAACTGCGGTCGATGCTCAGCTGATCTGCGATGGACTGGATGGAGATCTTGTGCATAAAAGAGCTCTGCACATAGTCCATGACGAACTGGACATAGTCAGGCTTCCGCTTCTCCTGACGGATCAGCTTGGAATAGAGCATCAGAAGATCGCAGGATAGCTCAAAGGGCGTGTCCGGCGTGAAGCGGCGCAATGCCCGCAGATTGGGCATGAGCGCGGGCGGCATGGGGAACACGGTGGGGAGCTGGGAAAAGCTGTGGGAGAGGGTGCCGGTAAAGCCGACCCACTTCAAGGTCCATGGGTCGTCCATGTCGGCGATGTGGGTGGCGCGGTCGCCGGGGAAGAGCAGGAAGGCCTGCCCGGCAGTAAGGTCGTAGGTCCTTTCTTCGGTGCGGAGCTTGCCGCGGCCTGCGGTGACGATGTGCAAAAGCACATAATTGAGCACCTCCGGCTCTCGGGTGTTGCCGGGAACGGTCTCGGCCCAGCCTGCCAAAATGGGATTCAGGTCCTGGAGCTTGGGGTCGATGAACTGCTGTGTGGTCTTCATGGGCAGTCCCTCCTGTAAAAGATGGTCACATCATACCATATTTTACCCTCATCGTGCAATGGAAAAAATGATGGAACTGTTGTATGATAAAACAGGAAACACACATACCCCCATAACAGCCCCGCCCAGACGGGGCAAAAAGGAGGAAATCACGATGAAAAAACGCATTTTGAGTCTGCTGCTGGCTATCGTCACAGTTTTTGGTCTCCTTCCGGCAGGAGTCACAGTCTCCGCCGCAGAAGCACCCGAAGCTGTCAAGATCGACTTTATGGCCTCCGTCGGGCGGATGGCACAGGAGGCGTGGTGGTCGGAGCTCCCAGACGCTACGGCTGTTTCCTCCGGCACGCCCACGAAGGGCATCAAGTACCTGAGCGGCAGTATGGATGCCTCCCAGAAGGCGGCATATCAGAGCATGCTGACATGGCTGGAGGAGAATGAGGACTGGTCCTTCGATGACGGGTTCAATAAGCTCACCGAGAGCTGGCTCAATAAGCGTCTGCATATCAGCACAGGCGAGACCGACTGGGGACTGCGCCTGTGGACAGGCTACCTCAATGAGGCGGGCTATCCCTCTCAGATGAAGCTGAAGGTGCAGATCCCCGCGGCAGGGGAATATATCATGAAGCTGTCGGTATTCAATGAGAACGGCTCTATCAACTATGATATGACCTCCGGCGGCGGCTTTGGCGATGTGTTCCTGGGCGGCACGCAGGTGCTGGATAACTACCATTTCCATTCCACCGGCAATGAGGCCGTGACCCTGAACCTTGGCAAAGTCACGCTGACCGAGGGCGAGAACGAGCTGTTGTTCGATATGATCTCTGATTCCTTCGGCGGCAAGGCATCCGGCGACCGTGCGGCGATCTTGCGCTATGTGGAATTCATCCCGGTCGGCAGCGTGCGCGAGGAGGTCATGGCCGGCAGCCGTCTGGTGTTGGATCTGAAAGAGGACTATCTCCGCTTTGATGAAGAAGTCACAGCCGACTCCCACGAGGCTGTGTCCTCTGATGGGGATATCGTCACCGCCGAGTTCGATGACAATGGCAGGCTGATCCTGCGCGGCAAGGCCGCAGGCGCGGCGGAGGTGGCTGTTAAAAAGGACGGCGAGGATATCTGCACCGTATTCGTCACGGTGGCGGAAGATCCCGATGCCGCCGAGCCGGAGCAGTTCAGGCTGGACTTCATGGGCACGGTCAGGCAGATGAAGGAGCAGTCCTTCTGGGAAAAGCTCCCCGATGCCACCGCCGTATCCGCAGGCGCACCCGTGGCGGATGTGAAGTACATAAACGGCAATATGTCCGCCTCCCAGAAGGCGGCCTATGCCGAGCTGCTCACATGGCTCCAAGCCAATTCCAACTGGCAGCTCGATGAGGAGAAGTCCATCTTCGCGGAGACCTGGGTGGGCAAGCGTCTGCACCTCAATGCAGGCACTGCCGACTGGGGACTTCGTATGTGGACCAGCTATCTGGGCGAGGGCAACAATGCTTCTCAGAACACCATCGCCTTCAACGCCCCGGCAGGCGGTGTGTACACCATGATGCTGTCTCTTTATAATGAGAACGGCGCGACCAATATCGATATGAGCTGCGGCGGCGGCTACGGCGATGTGTCCGTCAGCGGCGCCAAGGTGCTGGAGAATTACCGCTTCTATGCTCCCGCCGAGCAGGCCGTCACCCTCAATTTGGGCGATGTGGAGCTGGATCGGGGGCGCAATGAGCTGGTGATCGAGATGATGACCGATGCCTTCGGCGGCTCCGGCTCTGCCGACCGCGCGGCGATCTTGCGCTATGTGGAGTTCATCCCCAAGGACGGACGCGCCCCCGAGCAGGTGCTGGAGGGCAACCGTCTGATGGTGGAGATCGCCAACAACTATGTGCCTTACTATGAGGAGGTCTCTTCCGCTACCCATAGGGCTTCTTCCGAGGATGAGAGCATCGCCACGGCGGTCCTGACCGAGAACGGCATCCTGAAGCTCTACGGACATGCCCCCGGCACCACCAAGGTGGATATCACGACCCTTGACGGCGAGGCTGTCTGCACCGTCAATGTGGAGGTCCTGGCACGGGAGGGCGAAAAGCCCGTGCCGGAGGCCTTCCGTGCCGACTTTATGGCCACCGTCAAGGAAATGGCAAAGGAGCCCTTCTGGGAGGCACTGAAGGGATCCTCCGCAGGCGGGCATATCCGCACCGTGGGCAACTGGCTCAATGAGGGCGATACCATGACCGAGAGCCAGAGAGCCGCCTACGGCGAGCTGCTCACATGGCTGGATGAGACCCAGAACTGGCGCATCGATGAGAGCCGCACCACCCTGCTCAACGAGGCGCTGTGCAAGCGCATCATGTTCAATGCAGGTGCCATGGACTTCGGCCTGCGCCTGCATCCCGGCAAATACCTCAACGCCATGCCGGCGTCCACCTTCTATATCGTGGTGGATGCTCCGGCCACCGGCGAGTATAACTTCACCATGAGCCTGCACAATGAGAGCGGCAGTCTCAATATCGACACCGCCTGCGGCGGCGGCTACGGCGATCTGTATGTCAACGGAGAGAAGATCTGTGACCGCTACTGGTTCTATGCCGATACGGCGCAGGTCGTGACCCTCAGCTTCGGCGTGGTCGAGCTGGACGAGGGCGAGAACACCATCGCCATCGATATCCTTGCCGATCGCTATGGCACGGATACCATCGGCGACACCGGTGCGATCTTGCGCTATATGGCGTTCACCCCCAAGACCTCTGAAGCACTCTATGAATTTACCCGCAAGACCGTGGATCTGACGAGCTTCTATCTGCCCTTCGATGCCGCAGTCTCTCCCGAGACCCACAGCGTCGTTTCTGAAAATGAGAGCATCGTCGCCGCTTCTTTGGATGCCAACGGTCATCTGACCCTTTCCGGCATCCTCCCCGGCGAGACCTCTGTGACGGTCTTTGAGGGCGAAAGGGAGCTGTGCAGCGTACCTGTGACCGTTTTGGAGTTCGCAGGGGATCTGGATGCCCTGGGCGGCAAGCGCGTGGAGCTGGACTTTGCTATGTTTGCGAGGAAGGCGGCGCAGCTGCCCCTGTGGGATGCCCTGACTGACACAGAGCAGGCGCATATCAAGCTGGTCTCCGACTTCGCCCCGGTGCAGACATGGCTGTCTGAGAACCTTCGCTGGAATGTGGAAAAGGCCGACGGCCTTCTGGTAGATGCGTCCTCCGTTTCCGCCGGCATCGAGACTGCGGGCGAAGCTGTCTTTACCGTGGATATCCCGGTGGACGGTCCTTATACCATGGAAGTGCAGGGCAGCTCCGGCACGGCGGATATCTATGTGGACGGCGCGGTCATCTATGAAGCCCTGCCTCTGGCAGGCGGCCATACCCTCGGTCAGGTGGTCCTGACAGCAGGGGAGCATACGGTGACAGTCGCGGGCGCAGGCAAGCTCTCCAATATCTCCTTCCTGCCGCTGGGCACCCGTGCCGTGGAGCTGGGAAGAGATGTATATCTGGATCTGACTGCGACCTACCTGCCCTTTGACGCGGCAGTCTCCGCCTCTGCCGCCGTTTCCGACAAAAGCATCGTCAGCGTCTCGGTCAGCGAGGAAGGAGCGCTGATCATCGCCGGTAAGAAGCAGGGACAGGCGATCGTGAGCGTTACGGCAGGGGAGCAGACCTTTGCCATCCCGGTCAAGGTGGTCAAGGCAGGCAGTCTGCAGACGCTGCAGTATCTGCTTGGAGCCTCCGACGCCCTGACGCTGGAGGTGGGCGATACCGCCGAGGGCAGCCTCTCTGCCACCACCTCCAATGCGATCACTCTTGGCGAAAAGCAGCTGCGAGATCACGGCGCGGTGTACTTCCTTTCCGATAACACCGCCGCCGTGACGGTGGATCAGAGCAGCGGCGATATCACCGCTGTGGGCGAGGGCAAGGCCACCGTCACGGCCTATGCCGCCATGGACGGCACTACCGTCCGCACCACTGCCCGCGTGTCTGTCACCGATGAAACAGACCTTGCGGCGCTGACCCTCTCCTCCGAAGTGCCGTACCTTGGCACGGAGAACACCATGCAGCTGACCGTCACCGGTCTGAAGGCATCCGGCGCACCTGCGGATATGAGCCTCTACCCCCTCACCTGGCGTGTGGATGATGGCACTGCCGCCATGGTCTCTGAGGATGGCAAGCTCCGCGGCCTCACGCCCGGCGAAGTCACAGTCACCGCAGCGGCCTGTGTGAGAGACCGGGAGATCACGGCGTCTTTGACCATTGCCGTGATCGACAATGCGTGCCTTGAGACCTCTGAGGTCTATATCGATATGATGCAGGACCGCTGTATCGAGCTCAGGACCAACGAGCTGGAAGCTGACGGCTGGGCGCTCAACAGGACGCTGACCTATGACGGCGGCGGATGCATCACCTATACCGACTCCAACGGTCCCCGCGTCAAGCTGCCCGAGGGCGGTCACTTCGCCGTGGACTTCCTGGTGAAAAAGGCCGGCTGGTATCACTTTGAGCTCAACGGCACCACCATGCCCGCCTATTTGGCAGGCGCGGCGGATGCCTATCTCGACGATGCCTATCTGGGTGCGGTGGATTTCCGCGAGGGCCCCAGACAGGGTCTGCCCGCCTATCTGATCGAGAAGATGAACACCGTGTATCTGGAAGCCGGTGTCCATACCCTGGATCTGGTCTGCACCTATGCAGGCACCCTCTATCCCTCCCGCTATGCCCTGCGCCCTGTGAAGGCACCGGAGCACTTCGATATCTCCGTCACAGCGGATATGCCCCTGCTGGTGGGTAGTGCCGTTGAGGTGGAGCCTCTGATCTGGGACTCCAACGGCAACAGGGTATGGCTGAAAAATGCCGACAGCGGCACCAATACCTACCGTCTTACCTCCAATAACGCCAATGTCTCTGTGGACGGCAGTGCGCTTCACGGCGAAAAGGCAGGCACCTCCGCTGTCACCGTTACCATGGATATCGGCGGTGAGACCCATCTCCGCACGGTGGAGGCCGTGGTGGAGGAGGGCGTCGTCCTCTCCGCCGATCTGACGGCTGAGACCCGCACCGCGAATCCTGCGCTGACCGACAGCATCCGGCTCACCTTCACCGCCGACACGGTCTACGGCACAGCCGATATGACCGCAGATGCCCGGTATGCGTCGGAGGATACCGCCATCGCCGTGGTCGATGAGAGCGGTCTCGTTACCTTCGGCGGCACTCTCGGCTCTGTGACGGTCACAGCCTCTGTCACAGACGGCGGCCGTGAGATCTCGGATACCATCTGGCTGACCTTCACCGAGGGCAAGACCGAGCCGACCCTCTATACCAACGAGGAGCGGGCGATCGCGCAGGAGAATGTGAAGAAGTACACATGGGCATGGCAGATGAAGGAGGATGTGGTCTCCAGAGCGGACTACTATGTGGAGAATGTGGAGCTTTTGTTCAACGCATGGATCCGTGAGGGGCTCCCCCGCAGTATCCAGGTCGGTCTGGAATATGATACCCGTTCCGCCTACTGCCGCTACTGCGGCGTGGATCTGCAGAATATCTACAGCCACTACCCGTGGAAGGTGGATGTGATCAATGACCCCTGGAAGATCACCTGCCCCGTGTGCGACAGGGATTTCCCCACCAACGATTTTGAGAGCTACTACAAGTGCGGCCTCGACGAGCGCGGCTACTTCTCCAAGGAGCGGGCCCTTGCCAACGGCGGCGAGAAATACTTAGTCAACGAGCTCTATCCCGAGATGGGCCCAGACTGGGGCGTGGATGACGGCTGGGGCTACAAGGGCGCCGACGGCGCACCGACCTACATCGCCTACTATGTCCACAACCTGTTCCGTCCTCTGGGCGACTTCGCGCCCCACAGTATGTGTACGGTCCTCAACGATCTGCGTGATGCCTACCTCTACACAGGCGACGAGCGCTACGGCAACGCAGGCGCGATCCTGACCCTCCGTGCGGCGGAGATCTATCCCGAATACGACCTGAACCTCTACAATACTGCCGAGTGGTACAATGCCGACGGCGGCGCAGGTATGGGCAAGATGGTGGGCTATATCTGGGAGGCCGACTGGATCGGTCAGAGCCTGCCAAGAGCCGCCGATGCCTTCTGGGACTGCATGGACAATGGGGAGGTCCTGGACTTCGTAAAGAAGGAAGCGGTATTCTTCGGTGTGGAAGAGGATGCCGTCACGCCTCAGTATCTGCGCGATCTGGTGGATACCGGTATCCTCCTTGAGATCAAGGAGGCCTGCGAGACGGCACAGGCCTGGGGCAACTTCGGTATGCACCAGACTGCCATGGCCGCCGCGGCAGTGGCGCTGGACCGTATGCCCGAGAGCCGCGAGATGATCGAATGGATCTTCAAGGCCGAGCACCTGGTGGGCTCCGGCCGCGATATGACCAACGCAGGCGGCGATATCTGGCGCTATATCACCAATCAGGTGGACCGCGACGGCTTGGGCGATGAGGTCTCCTATCAGTATAATGCACTGCTGCCTGCCGATATCCTGACCTTTGCCGAGACCCTTGCAGGCTACGACAAGGTGGAGAGCGCCGACCTTTGGAAGAACCAGAAGTTCGTCAACTTCTGCTGGTCGATCTTCAAGCTCAATGTCTGCGGCAACTTGATGGCGCAGGTGGGCGAGGCTGGCGCTGTGCAGAGCCAGTACTTCCCGGTCAATCAGGATACCATGCTGACGGCCTTCATCCGTACCGGGGATCCCGATATCGCCAAGGCTGTCTATGCCGCCAACGGCAACTCCGTGGAGGGCCTCCATGGCGATATCTTCACCAAGGATCCCGAGTCCGGCATCCGCGCCGAGATCCTGAAGATCGTCCGTGAGCAGGGCGAATGGGATATGTCGCAGTCTGATATGATGTCCGGCTTCGGCATCGCCATCCTGCGCGAAGGCCCCTCGAAGTTCCTTGGGAAGAATGTCAACGGTCACGAGTTCTTCGACTACTGGATGTACTTCGGCAGGACGGCAGGCGCGGGCCATGAGAAGAGCGACTGTCTGCACCTTGATATGGAAGCCTTCGGTCTGAACCTTTCCGGCAATATGGGCTATCCGCTGCATGTGGACGGCTCCGATCCCGAGCGTCAGCAGTGGGTCAGAAACACCGCCTCCCACAATACCGTGGTGGTGGACGGTCACGGTCAGACCGAGCTGACATGGGGCGGCGAGCCGCGGCACTTTGCCGATGACGGACGGGTCAAGGTCATGGATGCCGATGCGGCCAATGCCTACCCCGAGACGGATATCTACAGAAGAACGGTGGTCGCTGTGGACAACGGTGACGGCGTCCACTATGCCGTGGACTTCTTCCGAATCCTCGGCGGCTCCGAGCATGTCTATTCCTTCCATGGCGTCACGGATGTGGATCCCGGGACCACGGGCCTTACCATGGTGGCACAGCCCATGGGCACCTACGCAGGCCCCGATGTGCCCTTTGGTGCGTGGAACAAGAATGAGCAGGCCGATATCAACCTCAGCCGCGGCGCAGGCTTCAGTTGGCTCTATGATGTCTCCCGTGACGCGTCGCCTGCGACATCCTTCAGCGTGGACTTCGCCATCAAGGACTTCCAGCACCGCCTGTCCACCTCGGCAGGCATCCATCTGAAGCTCCATATGGTGTCCGATGAGCCGCTGGAGGAAGTGGCATTGGCCAACGGTCAGCCGCCCCAGAACGGCATCAACCCCACGCACCTTGAATATGTGCTGGTGAAGAACAGCGGTGAGAACGGCCTCGACACTCTCTTCACCTCTGTGATCGAGCCCTATCAGCACAGTGCCTATGTGGAGACTGTGGAGCGGGCCGAGATCGGGCTGACCTCCGGCGCAGAGAAAGCCGGCGACACGGCGGTTGCCATGAAGGTCACCTTGAAGTCGGGCCGCGTGGACTATATCGTCTATGCCACCAATGCCGACTGCACCTACCGCGTGGCAGATCTCTTTGACTTCCGGGGCTTCACCGGCGTGGTGAGCTATGAGGATGGTCAGATCACCTACGCATGGGGCAATGAGGCCACGACCGTCGCGGATGCGATCGAGGATGCTGTGCCTGTGATCACAGGCCGTGTCGTGGACTTTACCGAGGGACTGTCTCTTGACGGCTACACCGTCACCGTACGGACTGAGCAGCCTGTGACGGCTGAGACCTTCGAGGGTGCGTACCTCTTTGTGGAAAACAACACCTCCAACCGCAATGCCGCCTACCGCATCTACGGTGCGGAGGTCAAGGGCGATACGGTCACGCTGGATCTGCATACCCAGACTCTGGTCCGCGAGATGGCAGACACGGCCGACCCCGATGCAGGCTATATCCACAATATCTCTGTGGGCGACAGCTTCCGGATCCCCCTGACCGCCTCCTTCAGCATGGGTGATATCTTCACCCATACCACCGATACGGTGGTCAAGGTGGGAAATACCACCACCATCACCACCGGTGTGGCAGGCGCAGGCGTGACCTATGAGGCAGAGGGCCTGCCTGCATCCGACAAGTTCGACAGCAGAACAGGCACGATCGTCTGGACGCCCTCCAGGACCCAGACGGGCCGCTATCCCATCACCGTCAGGGCGATCGATGCCGAGGGCGAGATCAAGGGCGAGATGCGCTTCGTGATCTATGTGGTCGCCTACACCGGCTCTTCCTATGATGCTTCTGTCTGTAAGCATGCCAAGGCTGTGACCTTCGAAGTGGGCGGCGTGACCGAGACCGTCTGCCCCGCCTGCGGCACGGTCACAAAGACCGCCGTGGAGGATGCGCCCGAAGTGACGGAGAAGTTCTCCTTCGTGGGCTCCAACATGACTTTGGGCAACGAGCTGAAGCTGAACTTCATGGTGGATACCGCCGATCTGAAGGACGGCTATACCGCTCTCATCACCCACAAGGGCGAGACTGTGGAAGCGAGCTTCAACAAGTACAACAGCACCTACAGCTTCGTGAGCC
>JAFSHB010000026.1 GCA_017440525.1 Oscillospiraceae bacterium
GATATCGGAAGTGGTGATGAACTTGGTGTGGAAGCACTTGGACAGGGGGCCCAGTGCGGGGAAGATACACTGAATATCAACAACGATGGCTTCGCAGGCGCCGGTCAGGACGACATTTTCCTGATTCAGGAAGTTGCCGGCCATGGGGATGCCGTGACGCATAGCCACTTCGTTGGCGGTGCAGCAGACACCGGCGATGTTGATGCCCTTGGCGCCGACGGACTTTGCCAGAGCGATCATCTCGGGATCCTGTGCGTAGTGCACGATCATCTCGGAAAGGGAGGGGTCATGGCCGTGGACGATGATGTTGACCATGTCCTTATCCATGACGCCGATGTTGGCCTCGGTGTCGAGGACCTTGGGAGTGCCGAACATGACATCGGAGAACTCGGTGCCCATCATGGAGCCGCCCCAGCCGTCAGCCAGACCGGAACGGATGGACTGGCGGATCAGAGCCTCGGGCTCAGAGGAGCAGCCCATATGGGTCATATGCAGGGACTGGACGACTTCGCGGTCGATGGCGCGAGGGCGCAGATCGGCTTTGTCCCACAGCTCCTGCGTGTGGGGATGTGCGCGCTCGGTGAACTTCTGATGGCCGAAGGGCTTGCCGTATTCCATCAGGCCGATCTCAGCCATCTCGTGAGCCAGATCGTAGATGTCCTTGCCCTCGGTCTCAACGCCCCATTCCTTGGCGATGCGGATCAGCTTCTCAGGATCCTTGACCTGATAGTTGCCGCCCTCGCGGGTCTGGTGCAGGGTGTGCATGATCTCACGACCGTGGTCGGAGTGGGTGGCGGTGCCGCCTGCGGTGAAGCGCAGGTAGTTACGGCCGACGATACCGTGGACATCGCAGCCGCAGATGCCGCGGGGAGCCTTGGGGGTGATGCGGCAGGGGCCCATGGAGCAGATACGGCAGCAGGTGCCTGCTTCGCCGAAGCCGCAATGGGGAGTCTGGTTTTTGGAACGCTGCTGCCAGGTGTCAGCGCCGACTTTCTCAGCGTTTTCCAGCAGAGAGGCAGTCGCTTCTTCCATTTGCTCAACTGTTATCAAGCGATCCCAATCTTTCAATGTAGTGTCCTCCTACTCTAATAATGTGTTGCTTGCTTGCAAGGAATACCCGGCCCTGTATCCGCAGTGCGGGCATTCTAAGATAACTGTACATATTCTAACAATATTTGCCCCTAAAGTCAACGGCTAAAGGACAAAGATCTGCGATTTGGGAGAGATCACCAGATCCCCCCATAGGGGATCTGGAAATAGTGAAAAATAGACCATGGAAAAACAGAAAAGCGCCATCGGATGATGGCACTTTTCTGTTACAGCTCTCATATGTTATGCACATTGATATGCGGGTAGGAGACCTTCACGCCGTTTGCGGCATAGGCGGTGCGGATACGGTCGAGGATCTGGAAATAGGCATCCCAGTAGTCGTCCGTCCTGACCCACACGCGGAGGGTATACTCGATCACGCTCTCGCCGTACTTGCTCAGCTCCGCGAACACAGGCTGATCCTTCAGGACGAGCTCGATATCGGCAGCCTCCCGCAGGGCTCTCTTGACAGCCTCGGGATCGGAATCATAGGAGGCGGATACGGTGAAGTCCACGCGGCGGGTATCCTCGGCCGTCACATTGGTGATCACATTGGAGGTGACGGCGCTGTTGGGGACCAGGATCACCTGATTGTCCAGCGTATGGAGCTTGGTGTGGGTGAGGCCTGTCTCCACGATGGTGCCGCTCTGACCGCCGATGGTCACATAGTCGCCCACTTTGAAGGGCTTGGAGCCAAGCAGCACCACGCCGGAGAAGAAGTTGGAGAGGATATCCTGGATGGCGAGGGACACGGCGACGCCTGCGATGGAGAGGACCGCCAGCAGGGAAGAGACATTGATCCCGAAGGATGCGGCGATGATCATGATCGCCACGAACAGCAGCAGGATCTTGACCACGGAGCGGATGATGGCGTGCAGGCTCTTATCCAGCTTGCTGCGGGACAGGAGCTTCATGATGAGCTTAGTAAAGACACGCACCATGGCAAGGCATACCACGATCAAAAGCAGCTTGGGCAAGATCGAGGTCAGGGTCAGTCCGGCAAGGGCGGTGGTGATGCCGGAAAAGGTGTCGGCAGAAACAGTCATACATTATTCTCCTTCTTCAGTGTTATTATTTTCTTCGGAAGAGGGGCCTTCCGGAGCTTCCAGCTTTTTTCTGTCGGCATTGACATAGGCCATGAACTCGTCGCCGGTGATGGTCTCCTTCTGCAGCAGGAACAGGGCGATCTCATCGAGGAGGGCTCTGTTTTCCCGCAGGACACGGCAGGAGACCTCGTAGCAGGCAGCCAGGAGCTTCTTGATCTCCTCATCGGCTTCTGCGGCGGTGGTGTCGGCGCAGTTCATCATGGTGCTGCCGTCCAGATAGGGGTTGGACACGGTGGACAGCGCCATGAGGCCGAACTTGTCGCTCATGCCGAACTGGGTGATCATCTTTCTTGCCAGCTCCGTGGCGCGCTCGATATCGTTGGCGGCGCCGGTGGTCATGGAGCCGAAGACCGTCTGCTCTGCGGCACGGCCGCCAAGGAGCGTCTGGATCTCGGTGAGCAGCTCTTCCTTGGTGGAGAGGAATTTCTCCTCCTCAGGCATATGCAGGGTGTAGCCCAGTGCGCCGGAGGTGTGGGGCACGATGGTGATCTTCGTCACAGGCATGGTGTGCTTCTGCATGGCGGATACCAGTGCGTGACCGACCTCGTGATAGGCGACCATGCGCTTTTCGATGTCGGTGAGCACGGTGCCTTTCTTTTCCGTACCTGCGATGACGGTCTCGAAGGAGACCAGCAGATCTTCCTGTGTGACCAGCTTCCGGCCCTTGCGGACAGCACGCAGGGCGGCTTCGTTGACGAGGTTGGCGAGGTCCGCGCCCACAGCACCGGCGGTGGCCTGGGCGATCTTCTGCAGATCCACATCCTCTGCCAGCTTGATGTTTTTGGTGTGGACCTTCAGGGTCTGATGGCGGCCTGCCAGATTGGGACGGTCCACCTCGATGCGGCGGTCGAAACGACCGGGACGGAGCAGCGCCTTGTCCAGGATCTCGGGACGGTTGGTGGCGGCAAGGATGACCACGCCCTTGCTGGAATCGAAGCCGTCCAGCTCTGCCAGGAGCTGATTGAGGGTCTGCTCCCGTTCGTCGTTGCCGCCGAAGCGGGAGTCTCTCGTCCGGCCGATGGCATCGATCTCATCGATGAACACGATGGCGGGCGCCACCTTGGAGGCCTGCTGGAACAGGTCGCGGACACGGCTGGCGCCTACGCCTACGAACATCTCCACGAAGTCGGAGCCGGAGATGGAGAAGAAGGGGACCTTGGCTTCACCTGCAACGGCCTTGGCAAGGAGGGTCTTGCCTGTGCCGGGAGAGCCGACCAGCAGTGCGCCCTTGGGGAGCTTGGCACCGATGGCGGTGTATTTCCCGGGATCGTGGAGGAAATCGATGATCTCGATCAGGGATTCCTTTGCTTCGTCCTGACCTGCCACATCGGCGAAGGTCACGCCGGTCTCCTTTTCCATGTAGACCTTGGCCTTGCTCTGACCGATGCCGCCAATGCCGCCGCCTCCGCCCATGCGCTTGGACATGGAACCCATCAGCAGCCAGAACAGCACATAGAAGATGAGGATGGGGAACACCCACGACAGCAGGAACGAAAGGATGGGATTGGTCTCCTTGGCAAGATGGGCATCGGTGACGACACCGCTGCCGCGGAGCTCGGCTTCCAGATCATTGGTGATCATGTTGGGGATCAGGCCCGTGTAGTACACGGTCTGCTGGCTCACGGGCTTGGCCTCTTCCTCCTTGGTCAGGATGAGGATGCGGTCATGCTGGAACTCCACCTTGGAGACCTTGCCCTGCTCAGCCATCTCATAGAATGCCGAGAAGGTGACGGGCTGCAGATAGGACTCGCTGACTGCGGTATAGATCACATTGACGATCAGGGTGAGGATCAAAGCCGCGGCGATCAGAAGGATGATGCTCTTGGGCTTTTTGCCGCCGGGGTCCTGCTTGCCGGGCCCGGAGCGCTTGGGATCGTACTTGTTTTGCTCGTTGTTCAAATCTATAGTCTCCTTTTCTCAAGCTGAAGGTGCTTTTTCGTATGCTAATACTATCACACAAATGTTTCTCTTACAAGGAAAAATGCCGATGCGCGCCTGTAAATTTTCTGTGAATATGGCATGGGGCGGCAGCCTAAAGTTTTTTGTCGCTTTTGCTTGTAAGTAAGGGCCTGTTCTGCTATACTATAAATTGGTATATCATGAACATCCGGATAGGAGGAGCCTCCATGTATGACAAAAGAGACCGCCGACCCGGGCGGGAACGCGAGCGCGAGCCCCGGGAGCTGGCAGAAGATATGATCGAGGGCCGCAACGCCCTGACAGAAGCCCTGAAGAGCGGCCGCACCATCGATAAGGTGTTCGTTGCCGCAGGCGATACGGACAAGGCGCTGGCACGGCTCTCCGCCATGGCAAAGGAGGCCGGTGCCGTGGTGGTCTCCACAGACCGCCGTAAGCTGGATATGATGAGCCCCACCGGTGCCCATCAGGGCATCATGGCGCAGGTGGCTGCCCGGGAGTATGCCACCATCGACCAGATCCTGCAAAGGGCGGAGGAGAAGGGCGAAGCACCGCTGCTGGTCCTGTGCGATGAGCTGTCCGACCCCCACAATCTGGGCGCGATCATCCGTACGGCGGAGTGCGCCGGTGCCCACGGCGTCATCATCCCCAAGCGCCGCAGTGTGGGGCTGACGGCGGTGGTGGCCAAGACCTCCGCAGGCGCAGTGGAATATATGCCTGTGGCGAGAGTCAGCAATATGACCGCCGCCATCCGTGACCTGAAGGAGCGGGGCGTCTGGGTCTTCGGTACGGCTGCCGAAGCAAGGACCGATCTCTACCATGCCGACCTCAAGGGCCCTGCCGCCATCGTGATCGGCAATGAAGGCCAGGGCATGAGCCGTCTCGTGGCAGACAGCTGTGATGTGCTGGTGTCCATCCCCATGAAAGGAAATATCTCTTCCTTGAACGCCTCTGCCGCGGCATCGATCTTGCTGTACGAGGCGGTCAGACAGAGAGGATAAGAGCCTGCTATGAAAAACGACCATCAGGAGCCTTTGGAACAACTGAATATCGAGACTCCTGTGGAGACGACCCCCGAAGAGGAAGCGGTGCTGGAGGATCTGATCCGGGAATTCGGCGGCTGGAGCAAGCCTGAGCCCGAAGCAGAGCCTGCGCCCAAGGCGGATGCGGATATGGAAGCCCCCTCCCCCATGGAAGTGGTGCGTGTGGCTGCCGCGATCCGCGCGGCGACCCAGGGACCGGTGGATCTGACCGGCGATACCATCCGCTTCGCGCCCATCACGGAGGAGCAGCTGGCGCAGGCTGAAGAGGAGGAAAGACCTGCGGTGGAGATCCCGGAGGAGCCGGAAGCACCGCCGGACCGCTATCAGCGCAGAGCGCAGCGGCGCAGTAAGATCCGTCTGCGCAGGCTGGAGCTCCGTCGCCGTCGGGCCAACCGTGCCGCCATCCGGGCGACCAGACAGGAGGAGCCCGATACGGTCTACCCCACGCCGGAGGATGCCTGTGAGGATCACCGCAGAGTGGGCTCTCTGCGCATCCGTCTGCTGGCGTCGGTCGGGATGTGCGTGCTGTCGCTGATCTTGCTGGTGCTGGGCGCAGGTCCGATCGGACCGTTGGATCTGACCGGCTATCTCAGAGGGATCTGCCTTGCCATGATGGCATTGCTGCTGGCGCAGAGCGTGCTGTCCTATGAGATCTTCGTCCGGGGCGTCTATCAGGCGCTGAAGCTGCGCTTCGACCTCAACAGTTATCTGGTCCTGACCGTGGTCATCACCATGGCGGATGGCTTTTTCGCCATCGAGGAAGGGCGGCTGCCCTTCTGTACCGCACCGCAGCTCCTGCTCTTGACCGCGCTTTGGAGCGTTTGGCTCAATAAGCGTGCCAAGTGGCGCACGCTGGACACGGCGCTCTCCATGGAGGAGCCGGTGGCGGCGGCAAAGGTGGAGAAGGCGTGGCACGGGCTGGACTGCATCTTCCGCAAGGAGGGCTCTCTCGATGCCTTCACCGCCATGCTGGAGACCCCGGATGCGACCCAGAAGACCATGCGCGTCTATGCGCCTCTGGCGGCGGCCGCAGCCCTGGCTCTGGCAGCGGTCGCTTCGATCGGCGGGCAGGGCACATTCCTGTGGTCCTGGACCGCGATCATGGTCGGCGCACTGCCGGCCGGCGGCTTTATCGCCTGCACGAGGCCCTTCTGCATCCTGGCCGGTCAGCTCCGTCAGGACGGCGCGGCGATCTGCGGCTGGAAGGGCGCCAAGAATCTGAGCGGCGAGTGCGGCATCGTGATCGAAGATGCGGATCTCTTCCCCAGAAAGAACATCGCCCTCAACGGCATCAAGATGTATTCCGATCTCTCCACCCGGAAGGTCGTGGGATATGCTACGGCGGTGATCCGTGCCGCAGGCAGCGGACTTCTGCCTTTGTTCGAAGATGTGATGAAGCAGGAGGATGGGCGGCACTACACCGCAGATGCCTTCCATCAGTATGAGGGCGGCGGTCTCGGCGCGGAGATCCGCGGTGATGTGGTGCTGCTGGGCAGCCTTGCATTCATGCGGCTCATGGGCGTGCAGGTGCCGGAGGGCACCAGAGTCCAGTCGGCCCTGTATATCTCCGTCAACCGGGAGCTGGTGGGCGTGTTCGCGCTGACCTATCAGCCCTCTGCCGGAACGAGACTGGGCCTTGCACAGGTCCTGCACAGCGCAGGTCTGACCCCTGTGTTGGCTACCAGAGATTTTATGATCACACCGGCGCTGGTAAAAAAACGCTACAAGGTCTCTGTGGACCGCATGGAGTTCCCTGTGGTGGCAGAACGGGTGCGCCTGTCCTCGGATGAGATCGGGGAGAAGGCCGTCCATGGTGCGCTGATGGCGAAGGACAGCTTCCTGAGCTTCTCCTCTGCCGTGACCTGCGGAAGGCTCCTCCGAAGAGCTGCCCATACCGGTACGGCCATGGCGGTGTTCAGCGGGCTCCTGGGGCTGCTCCTTATGGCGGTGCTGGCCTATCTCGGCTCTGCCATGGCGCTGTCGGCGGCGAATGTGACGCTGTTCCATCTGCTGTGGCTGGTGCCGACCCTGCTTATTACCGGTTTAATTGGGAAAAGTTAATAAATTTTCGATGTCATTTTCGCCAAATGGCACAAAAATTTCTGAAACAAAAGGGAATGCAGCTAATAAAGTTGCATTCCCTTTTGAAATCCATTATAATATTGTGTATTGGCGGCAAAGTATCTGCCGCGCGGAGCGTACCCCTCCCCGGGGGCAGGCTCGATCGAAAGGAGAAACAACACTTATGTACACTGCAAAGAACATTCGCAACATTGCTCTGCTGGGTCATGGCGGCGACGGCAAGACCATGCTGGCAGAGGATATGCTGTATCTGACCAAGGGCTCCGACCGTCTGGGCTCCATCGCAGCCGGTACCACCGTGTCTGACTTTGACCCCGAAGAGACCAAGCGTCAGTATTCCATCTCCACCTCTCTGATCCCCGTGGAGTTCGAGGGCACCAAGATCAACATCCTCGATAACCCCGGCTTCTTCGATTTCGCCGGTGAGATCGTGCAGTCTCTGCGTGTGGCCGATGCTGGTATGATCGTGCTGTCCGCCAAGGGCGGCATCGCTGTCGGCACCGAGAAGGCTTGGAAGTCCCTGAAGGACGCAGGCCTGCCCGCCATGTTCTATATCTCCAAGATGGATGAAGAGAACGCCAACTACTACAAGGTCGTCGATGATATGCGCGCCATGTTCGGCAACACCGTCGTGCCGCTGCAGTTCCCCATCATGAATGGCGACAAGTGCGTGGGTCTGGTGGATGTCCTGTCCAAGACCGCCCGCGACACCGAAGGCAACGACATGGCTCTGACCGCCGATGCCGAAGCGCGTCTGGAAGAGTATCTGGCAGCTCTCTCCGAGCAGGTCGCTGAGACCAGCGAAGAGCTGATGGACAAGTTCTTCATGGAAGAGCCCTTCACGCAGGAGGAGCTGGTCCAGGGCCTGAAGGACGGCCTGAAGCAGCGCTCCATCACCCCCGTGTTCGCAGGCTCCGCTGTTGCCGGCTACGGCTCCAAGCGTGTCATGGAGTACATCGTCAAGTTCTGCCCCAACCCTCTGGAGGGTCTGGCTATGCAGACCGAGGACGGCGCAGAGGTCGCGCTGGATCCCAACGGCAGCCCCGTTGCGTTCGTCTACAAGACCATCTCCGACCAGTTCGGCAAGAACTCCTTCTTCAAGGTCATCTCCGGTGAGATCACCGAAGGCATGAGTGTCAACAATATCCGCACCGGCGGCTCTGAAAAGCTCTCCAACATCTTCTTTGCCAAGGGCAAGAACCAGACCAAGACCGCCAAGATCGCCTGCGGCGATATCGGCGTTGCTACCAAGCTGGGCTCCGTGAAGACCGGCGATACCCTGGGTCTGGCTGGCAAGACCACCGCTATCAAGGGTATGGAATATGATGAGCCCTGCTACAAGATGGCCATCTACGCCAAGGTCAAGGGCCAGGAAGACAAGATTGCTGCCGGCCTGACCAAGCTGAACGAAGAAGACTGCTCCTTCACCTACGGCACCGATACCGAGACCAAGGAAATGGTCATCGCTGGTGTTGGCGATATCCATCTGGGTGTCATCTGCTCCAAGCTGGCCAACAAGTTCAAGGTCGAAGCTGAGCTGCGTCCCGCAAAGATTGCTTACCGCGAAACCATCAAGAAGAAGGTCGAGATCCACGGCCGTCACAAGAAGCAGTCCGGTGGCCACGGCCAGTTCGGTGATGTTCACATCCGCTTCCAGCCTCAGTCCGAGACTGAAGATATGATCTTCGTCGATGAGACCGTCGGCGGCTGCGTGCCCAAGAACTTCATCCCCTCCGTTGAGAAGGGTCTGCGTAACTGCATC
>JAFSHB010000027.1 GCA_017440525.1 Oscillospiraceae bacterium
GAAAAAAGACACCTTCGGGTGTCTTTTTTGTTGGTATGGTATTCTACTGAGGAGATTTGAAAATTAGATTCGATCTGCCGGTGGGGAATGAGCCGAGCGCTGCCTGTGGCAGATAAAGGGAGGCGAATGAGTGGCTGTGGTCAAGATCGGCAGAAAGAAAACGAGCGGCCGCCGATACTGGGTACCACAACAGGGGAGCGTCCGGACTTTATACAAGCTCCTCTATCAGCCCCCGGTTGACAAATAAGATGCCTCGTGATACGATGTATCGTGTGAGGGGAGGTATGGTATGGATATCCAGTTAAAGCGTGGGCTTTTGGAGGTCTGCGTATTGGCGGCGATCAAAAATGAAGATTCCTATGGTTATCAGATCATCAAGGATGTGAAGCCCTATGTGGAGTTATCTGAGTCAACTTTGTATACCATCCTGAAGCGGCTGGAGATGTCGGAGATGCTGACGGTCCGTTCCTCGGAGCATGGCGGCAGACTTCGGAAATATTACCATATCACGGCTGCCGGTCTTGCCCGCATCGATGCCTTCAGGTCAGAGTGGCAGGAGATCGTGGCGATCCATCGATTTGTGACAAAGGAGGATGAAAGTGATGACCAAGGATAGATTTCTCTTTTTGCTGCGCGATCGCCTGTCGGCCCTTCCGCAAGATGAGCTGGAAGAGCGCCTTGATTTTTACAGCGAAGCGATCGCTGACCGCATAGAAGAGGGGTACACAGAGGAAGCTGCAGTGCAGGAGATGGGGCCCATTGACCGCATAGCCGCCGATATCCTGCAGATGCAGCCTGTGACGAAAAAGCGCCGCATGAAGGCTTGGGAGCTCGTGCTGCTGATCCTAGGCTCTCCTGTTTGGCTCTCTCTGCTGATCGCGGCACTTGCTGTAGTGTTTTCTGTCTATATCTCCCTGTGGTCTGTGATCGTATCCTTGTGGGCGGCATTTATTTCTGCAGCGGTGTGTGTATTGGGCTGCTTGCTTGCAGGTGTCTGCTTCCTGTGTACAGGAGGCTACTGTTCCGGTGTGGCCATGCTCGCATCCTCCATGGTCTGTGCAGGATGCTCTATTTTGCTGTTCTTTGGCAGTACCGGGGCAACGAAGGGTGTTTTGTGGCTGACGAAGAGATCTGCTCTCTGGCTCAAACTGCGCTTTAAAAAAGGGGAGGGTGCGTAATGAGCGAAAAGATGAAAGGGTGGCTGATCGCCGCCGGTGCTTTGATATTGACCGGATGCCTGGTCTTTGGAGGTGTGATGACCATGCTGAAGTGGGATTTCAAAAAATTATCGACTGTCAAATATGTGGTGAACGAATATTTGCTGACTGAGAGCTTCGACCATATCGAGATCAAGGCAGATACAGCAGATATCGAATTCGTACCGGCAGAGACTGCGAAGGTCACTTGCTATGAGCAGAAGGAGATGAAGCATGCCGTGACCGTAGAGGATAACACCCTCACGATCGAGCTTATCGACACGAGAAAGTGGTATCACTATATCGGCATATCCTTTGATACGCCTAAGGTCACGGTCTGTCTTCCGCAGGGCGCATACGGTATGCTCTCGATCGATGCCTCCACCGGGGATGTGGAGATACCGAAAGATCTCGCATTTGAGACTATGGACATCCGGCTGAGCACCGGTCATGTGACGAGCTTTGCATCCGCATCCGGTGATGTCACGCTCAGCACCCACACAGGCGATATCCGTGTTGAGGGCGCATCCGCCGGAAGTATGGATCTGTCTGTCACGACCGGTCGTGTGACGGCTGCAGATCTGGCGTGTAAGGGTGATATCCGGGTAACTGTATCCACTGGGCATACGAACATGACCAACATCAATTGCGGAAATATCATATCGGTGGGTAATACCGGAGATATAGTTATGGAAAATGCGATCGCAGGGGAACGGATCTCCATCGAGCGAGATACAGGTGATGTGGTCTTTGCTCGCTGCGATGCGGCGGAGCTTTTCGTGAACACCGACACCGGTGATGTGAAGGGGAGCCTGTGTTCGGAAAAGGTGTTCCTTGCGCAGAGCGATACGGGCCGTGTGGATGTTCCCAAAACAGTGAGCGGCGGCAGATGTGAGATCACCACCAACACCGGAGATATCAAAATAGAGATCCAATGATTCGAACGGTCTGTCGTTTTGCTGGACAAGAGGGCGAAACTGCGCTATAATTGGCGGCAGGAAAGGGGGGGGAGCACCATGGATTTTTCCGAGCGTTTCCCGATCTGGGGCAAGCTCACTCCATCTGAACAGAAGATGCTGCTGGCATCCGTGTCTTTACGCACCGCTTCAAAAGGAACGGTCGTACATAAGGGGAATTTGGACTGCTCCGGTCTGCTCCTGCTGACATCAGGCCAGCTTCGCGCCTACATCCTCTCCGATGAGGGCCGCGAGATCACGGTCTACCGGCTTTTCGAGCATGACCTTTGCCTGTTTTCTGCGTCCTGCATCATGCGCTCCATCCAGTTTGAGCTTTTTATTGAAGCTGAAAAGGATACAGAGTTCTGGCTGATCCCGCCGGATATTTATCACAGATTGATGGAAGGCTCTGTGGCGGTCGCAAACTATACCAATGAGATCATGGCATCTCGTTTTTCAGAGGTCATGTGGCTCATGGAGCAGATCATGTGGAAGAGCATGGATAAGCGGCTGGCGGACTTTCTTCTGCAGGAATCATCCATTGAAGGAACAGCACGACTGCAACTGACTCATGAGACGATCGCCAACCACCTTGGCACGCATCGTGAAGTGGTCACGAGACTTTTGCGGTATCTTCAAAATGAGGGACTGGTCACATTGTCCCGCGGTGTTGTGGAATTAAAAGATGAAAAGGCTCTGCAAAGACTTTCATAAGGGAACGCCCCATTCGGATGACCGAATGGGGCGTCTTTTACTGCAGCATCTCAAGGATGGCGCTCTTCCTTTTGGCACCGGACGAGCGTTTTACGACCTGACCGTCCTTGATCACCATCAGCGTGGGGATCGTCATGATCTTGAATTCTCTGGCGAGATCTTCCTCTTCGTCGATGTTGACCTTCACGACCTTGATATCAGAGCGCTCCTTCGCGATCTCTTCTACGATGGGCACGACCATACGGCAGGAGCCGCACCAGGGAGCCCAGAAGTCCAGAAGGACGGGCTTGTCGGAATTCATGACTTCTTCATGGAAATCGTTTTTACTGATATTGATAGCTGACATCTGTTTGTCCTCCTTTGTTTTTCTTTGTGGCTTTATGATATCAAAAGTTTTTCCGATCTTCTGTGATATTATCACATAAATTGACCGTTGCTTTTATATGGCGTTGCCTGTATGATACATATAGAAAAAGAGAATGGAGGATATCTTATGTCACCGCTGATCTCATTATTTGGTATTTTTCTTGGATTGGTCCTGCTGATCGTATTGGCCTATAAAGGCCATTCCATCATCTGGGTCGCGCCTGTGTGTGCTGTTTTAGTGGCGGCACTTGGCGGACTTGATCTGCTCGATGCCTATATGGGCGACTATATGAAGGGCGTTGCGGATTACATCATTTCCTGGTTCCCAGCCTTCTTCCTTGGCGCTGTCTATGGAAAGATCATGGACCTGACCGGGTCCGCAAGGTCACTTGCCAATAAGCTGGTCGGTCTGATCGGCTCGAAGTTCGCAGTCCTCGCGGTCGTTTTGCCCTGCTTGCTCATGACCTATGGCGGCATCTCCCTGTTCGTCGTGGTGTTTGTGATCTACCCCATGGGCTATGCCATCTACCGTGAAGCAGACCTTCCCCGCACGCTCCTTCCCGGTGCGATCGCTTTCGGTGCTTTCGGCATCACCATGACGGCGATCCCCGGCACGCCTCAGATCCAGAATATCATCCCCACCAACTATTACGGCACGACCGCAGCGGCTGCGCCGATCATGGGCATCGTGGCGGCGCTGGCGATCGGCGTGCCCGGTTATCTCTATCTGGAGTGGCGTGTGCGTCAGGCCAGAAAGAAGGGACTGCACTTCGTGGAAGACGAGAAGCATCAGGTGGGAGCTGAGACTGAGCATCCCAAGTGGCACTGGCTCTGCGGCCTCGTTCCGCTGGTGGTCGTGGTGCTGATGCTCAATGTGCTGCCCAATGTCCTTCGCAATGCCGGTCTTGCGGACTGGAACGCCAATCAGTCTATCGTGGTGGCACTGCTCGGCGGTATCGTGGCTGTATGTCTGATGAATGTCGGTCAGGCAAAGGCTTTGCTCCCTGCTGTGGATCAGGGCGCCAACGGCTCAATGACTGCTATCATGAACACGGCCTGCGCTGTTGGCTTTGGTTCTGTTGTAAAGGTCGTGCCCGGCTTCACACTTTTGAAAAATGCTATGCTGAATATGCCCGGCTCGATTCTGTTCTCCGAGGCTGTGGCGGTCAATGTTCTGGCCGGTGCCACAGGTTCTGCCTCCGGCGGTATGTCCATCGCGCTGGAAGCACTTGCGCCGCAGTATTTGGAAAAGGCGATGCAGATCGGTCTGGATCCTGCCTGCTTGCACCGTATCGCGTCTCTTGCCTCCGGCGGTTTGGATACGCTTCCGCATAACGGCGCTGTTCTCACGCTGTTGGCAGTCTCCAACTGCAAACACAAGGAATCTTATCTGGATATCTGCGTCACATCCTGTATCATACCGGTCGTGATATCCCTGCTCCTGTCTCTTGTTTGGGGCATCTTCTGACATAAAAAACTCCCGGCTGCAGCCGGGAGTTTTTTCGCTTATCTCAGAGCTTTGAACGCTCTCTTTGCATTGGTCATCAGAGCCTCGGTGCTCCATTCGGTGGCATACTCCATATTGATGAGTGCCATTTCCATGTAGGCGAAGGGGGCAAGAGAACCGAAGCAGATCTGGCTCTCATCTGCGAGCTTCAAGATCTTCTCCGGGATGCCGTAGCCCTGACATTCACCGAATGCGTTGGTCTCGAAGTAGATGTTGTCGCGCTCGCGGATGAGCTGGGAGAACTTCTCACCGGCAGCCAGAGGAGAGAAGCTGGTGCAGAACACATGGACCTTGGGAAACTTGCTCAGCAGCGCATAGTATTCATCGCCGGAGATGTTCTCAAAGGCATCCATACGACCTCTGCCGCGGATATTCTCAAAGCTGGCGCAGATACGAACAGGGACATCCAGCTCCTCGGCCAGTTCCATGACAGGGATCGCGACCTGCTCATGGAAGTAGGAGTCATACTTGGGCTGCATGCCCAGCTTGTAGCCGTGATAAATAGGCACCAGCTCAAGACCGGCGAAACCTGCTGCGATCATATCGCGAGCATCCTTTTCCCACATGGGATACAGCGGGTTCACGATCGCCATGGGCAGGAAGGTGGTCTTGCCCTTGTATGCCTTCAGCCACTCCAGAAGCTCCAGATTGGCGGTGTTGGCGTCCTTATAGAACAGACCGTGGAGATTGGCGACCACCATGTGGGTGATGTCATGGCGCTGTGCAAGAGCGTCAAGCCCCTCCAGCGTGTTGTAGTTGAGATTGCGGAACGGCCAATGACCGACATAAGTATTGATATCGATAAACATGATCATTTACCCGTCCTTTCCAGGAAATGCAGCATCTTATTGCCTGCCAGAATGGTCTTTTTATCCTCTTCAGAGATATCGGCGCCAAGGATCTTGCTGATGCCGGAGGCCCAGGGACCGTCGGTGGCAAAGAGCAGACGGTCTGCGCCCAGGTACCTGACAGACTCTTCGATCAAAGGTCTGTCATGCACGCTGCCGCCGATATCGGCGAACACATTGGGCGTGTCCTGGATGGCCTTGATAGACCACTGCCAGTCACCACCGCCGCCGATGTGGCCCATGATGAAAGTCGCTTCGGGATAGCGCTTTGCGATATTGGCCATGTGTACGCCGTTGGAAAGGCGGGGCTGCATGCTGTTGGTCTCCCGGTCGGTGCCCTTTGCGGAATGCATCAGGATGAAGAGACCCAGATCGATACATTTTTCGATCATGGGGAACTGGGCGGGATCGTCCATATAATACTGATGGTAAAGCTTGACACCGCTGAAGCCAAGATCGGCGCAGCGCTCCAACTCCTTGATAGTCTCACGGTAATAGCCGGGGTTGACAAAGGCTTCGCCATAGAGCCTGCCGGGGTGGCGCTTCATGGCATCGTAAGTGCGGTCATTGGCCTTTTGGAACAGCTCGGGAGAGCAGTAGCGTTCAGTAGCGAACGGTCTGGATGTGACGACCTTATCGACACCGAACAAGTCCATGGCTTCGACACACTTGTCCACGAATCCTTCATTGATTGAATCCAGCTCGTCGTCACAGACATGCTCATGCCATGCCACGACAGGGTTGTCGTGAAACAGTTTCATTTGTTCTCTGATATCCATAGTTATCACTCCTGTATAAGCGGTAAATGACCGCTGAGTTCAAGAAAATCATACCATAATTGCCCTTAAAGTCAATATGATAAAATAGCAGGATCTTTTGGTAAAATCGTAATAAAAGTACAGTTTGATTTTTGTATTCGCCTATGATATAATGATACAAATATAAGGAGGAAGCAGGATATGGCAGTTTTAGAAAAGGTCTCTTCCAAGGGGACCGTGCTTTCTGCAGAAGATATCAAGCGGGTCAAGGGCTTCGGTTGTTTGCAGGATAAGCGGTATCCCGATGTGTTCAATGTTCGTGTCATTACAAGAAATGGCAGGATCTCTACAGATGAGCATCGTGCCATTGCTGAGGCAGCCGACCGCTTTGGCAGCGGCTGTGTTGCTATGACCACCCGGCTGACCATGGAGATCCAGGGCGTGCAATATGAGTCCATTGAGCCGCTCATGGCATTTTTGAAAGGTCACGGTCTTGATACCGGTGGTACCGGTACATTGATCAGACCTGTCGTTTCCTGCAAGGGCACGACCTGCCAGTATGGTCTGATCGATACATATGCCCTCAGTGAGCGCATCCATGAACGGTTCTATATAGGGATGCGTGGTGTCAAGCTACCGCATAAGTTCAAGATCGCGGTGGGAGGATGCCCCAATAACTGCGTCAAGCCGGAGCTCAACGACCTTGGCATCATCGGCCAGCGGATACCGATCGTGGAGGCTGACAAGTGCCGCGGCTGTAAGAAGTGTCAGGTGGAGCAGACATGCCCCGTCCATATCGCAAAGGTCATGGATGGTAAGATCGCGATCGATCCTCAGTATTGCAACGGCTGCGGAAGATGCAAGGGCAAGTGCCCCTTTGATGCTGTTGCAGACTATATCGACGGATACCGCGTCTATGTCGGCGGCCGCTGGGGAAAGCGTGTGGCGCACGGCAGACCTTTGAGCCGACTGTTCACCTCTGAGGACGAAGTTCTTGATATGATCGAGCGTGTCGTTTTGTTCTTCCGCGACGAAGGCATCGCGGGGGAGCGCCTTTCCGATACCATCGAGCGCCTCGGCTTCGACTACCTGGAAGAAAAACTGTATCAATGATCCGGATCTGCCGTACTGCAAAGTCAGTCTAAGGCCTTAAAACGAATCCTCTCACCATGCTGAGGGGGTTCGTTTATCTTTTTTTGGAGGGATATAGATGAAAAAAATGATGGTCTTGTTGGCGCTGCTCGTGCTTCTTGGGGGATGTGCCGTGAAAGAAGCACCTACAGAGGGATATACCTTTACCGATGATCTTGGCAGGACTGTGTGCATTACATCCTATGACCGCACCGCCGCGCTCCTTGGCAGCTATGCCGATATTTGGTATCTGGCGGGCGGGACGGTCTGCGCCTCAGCAGACGATGCGTGGGATGACTTTGAGCTTCCTATGGGGGATGCTGTGGATCTCGGAAATACGAAAGACCTCAGTTTGGAGAGCCTGCTCCTGTCGGAGCCTGACTTTGTTCTTGCCAGTACCAATACGCCCCAGCATGTGCAGTGGCAGAGCATCTTGGAGCAGGCCGGGATCACAGTCGCTTATTTCGATGTCTCTGATTTTTCTGATTATCTCAGGATGCTGAAGATCTGCACCGATATCACCGGGCATCCGGAGCGATACACAGAATATGGGGAAGTCCTGCAGGCGCAGATCGAGGAGATCTTGAGGCGGTGTGAAGGGAATGTGCAGCAGAAGGTCCTCGTTATGAGAGCTTCTGCTGCCAGTATCCGCGCCAAGAACAGTCAGGGCACGGTCCTTGGAACGATGCTCCGTGATC
This sequence comes from Oscillospiraceae bacterium, assembly GCA_017440525.1. Taxonomy (GTDB): domain Bacteria; phylum Bacillota; class Clostridia; order Oscillospirales; family Oscillospiraceae; genus Avoscillospira. The sequence goes on from JAFSHB010000027.1 coordinate 8,175, forward strand.
TTGGCTGCCTGAATATCGCAGACAGCGATGCATCGCTTTTGGAGGATCTGTCTGTCGAGAGCATCCTTCTGCAAGATCCGGATAAGATCTTCTTTATCCAAACCGGAGATGATATGCAGGCAGTTGAGAAAAATGTGCAGGCCATGCTCCGGGAAGATCCTCTGTGGATGGAATCATCGGCGGTAAAGAACGGCGAGCTCTACTTTATGGAAAAGCGCTTATATAATCTCAAGCCCAATGCCCGCTGGGCAGAGGCTTACATGGAATTGGAGAAGCTTTTGTATGAAGAGAAGTAGATATATCATAGCAGCAGCGGTCTGTCTGCTGGCCGCTGTTGCGAGCCTGAGTATGGGCCAGGTCGTGATATGGCCGTGGGATATCCAAGGTGTGGATACGGTGTTGTGCAGGATCTTCCTGTATGCCAGACTGCCGCGTACGCTTGCCTGCCTGTTCTCAGGGGCTGCGTTGGCTGTATCGGGCGCGGTGATGCAAAGCGTCCTTGGCAATAAGCTGGCATCACCCGGCATCATTGGCGTCAATGCCGGTGCCGGGTTGGGCGTCAGTTTGTGCTGTGCCTTCGGTCTGCTGTCCGGATGGGCTGTGTCTGCGTCGGCATTTTTGGGAAGTCTCATTGCGGCGGCCATCATCACATTGATCGCCTATGGGAGCGGTGCGTCAAAGGTCACGGTCATCCTCAGCGGTGTGGCGCTCAATAGTATCCTCAATGCCGCATCGGAGGCGGTCTGCGTTCTTGAACCGGATGTTTCTGTGATGAATGTGGATTTTCGTGTTGGCGGCTTTTCTGCTGTTTCCTATGGACGACTCGTCCCGGCCTCGGCCTTGATCGCTGGTGCGCTCTTGGCATTGTTCCTTTTTCGCAACGAATTGGAAGTGCTGACGCTTGGTGATGATACGGCCGGCGGTCTGGGCCTGCGTGTCAAAGCATATCGTTTTTTCTTTCTGGGCCTTGCGGCGGTCGCGGCCGGTGCCGCTGTCAGTGTAGCCGGACTGCTTGGGTTCGTGGGACTGATCGTGCCCCATGCGGCGCGAAAGATGTTTGGCGGTGAGATAGGTCATCTGCTTCCTGCGTCTGCGATCTTGGGCGCGATCTTGGTGACGGTATGCGATCTTTTGGCACGGCTTCTGTTCATGCCCTACGAGCTACCTGTTGGTGTTTTGCTGTCTGCGATCGGCGGCCCGGTCTTTATCATATTACTGCTTCGGCGGAAAGGAGCAAGGAGCCATGTTTGAGCTCAGAAGTGTTACGGCAGGATATGGTGACCATATGGTGCTCCATGATGTATCCTTGCGCGCGGAGCAGGGGCGCATCACGACGATCCTAGGGAAGAATGGCAGTGGAAAAAGCACCTTATTGAAGGCGGCGGTCGGACTGCTTCCTTTGGCAGATGGTGAGATCGTCGTGAATGATCGCCATATCACAAAGTTATCCGGACGAGAAGCGGCGAAAATGGTGGCGTATCTGCCGCAGGAGAAAACAGTGCCCTCTATCACAGCGGGGCGGTATGTCCTGCATGGACGGTTCCCGCATCTTGGCCGTATGCAGTCGTATTCGCAGGAGGATAGTCGAATCGCGATGGAAGCGATGGAGCAAATGGGGATATCCGATCTTGCGGATGCGCCACTGGCAACACTTTCCGGCGGTATGAGACAAAAGGTCTATATCGCGATGGCTTTGGCAAAGCAGGCTTCTGTCTTGCTGATGGATGAACCGACTACATATCTGGATATTGGACAGCAATTGCGACTGGCGCAGCTGATCAAGCGTTTGGCAGAGCGGGGGATCACAGTTGTTTTGGTGCTTCACGACCTTCTGTATGCGCTAAAGATCTCGGATGACATCTACATTATGGATGATGGCTGTGTGATCGGCAGCGGTACACCGGAAATGGTGTTAAAGACCAATATCCTTCAGAAACTCTACGATATCGAGATCTGTTCTGTTGATACAGATGGGGGAGCGCGGTATTATTATAAATAAAGTCTCAGGACCGGATGGTCCTGAGACTTTGTCTTGGCCTTTAGGACAATACAACCCCCGGCTGAGCCGGGGGAATAAAGAGCTTATAGCGGAAAGAAAACCTCCAATGATAAGATAGAAGTGGCCCGCCAACCGCACTATCAAACAAAGGAGGTTTTGTCATGAATGACATCAATAGTTTATCACATTCGAAGTGGAGATGCAAATATCATATGGTATTTGCTCCAAAGTACAGACGACAGGCGATATATGGGACGATCAAACAGGATGTAGGAAAAATATTGAGACAGTTAAGCGAGAATAAAGGAGTAGAAATAATAGAAGAGGAGTTGTGCAAGGATCATGTCCATATGCTGGTGTCGATACCGCCGAGTCAAAGTGTGGCGCAGTTTGTGGGATATCTAAAAGGGAAGAGTAGTTTAATGATATTCGACAGACACGCAAATCTAAAGTACAAGTATGGGAA
>JAFSHB010000028.1 GCA_017440525.1 Oscillospiraceae bacterium
GCGGCAGACGATCTTGGTCATGGGCTCAGCTCTGAGGTCCTCCGCTTCGGCCTGCGGCTCCGCCGCGCCTTCCGCTTCAGACTTGTCCGTCACAGCATCATAGCACTCTTCCGCTATCGTCTCTTCCGCCACAGTCTCTTCTGCCGCATACTCCACACATTCTTCCGTCTCCTCCACCGCGCTCTCCATGGTGAGGGTGGGAGATGCCGTCTCCTTGGCCCCTTCAAGCCCCGTGGGGAGACGGGAGACCGCCAGCGCACCAAGGCACACGACCACCGCGATCACAGCAGCCGCCTGCCCCCACTTGCGCCAGGGGCTCACAAAACGCTTGTTCTCCGCCATCACGATCAGGTCGTCGCCCACCGCAGTCAGGGCTTCAAACAGTCTTTCCCCATTCATAGCGCGACCCCCTCTCGTTCCAATACTTTTCTCAGCTTCTGCCGCGTGCGGCTCAATTGGGATTTGACGCTGCCCTCCGGCATGCCGTAGCGGCGTGCGATATCGCGGGTAGAGTCCACATACCAGTATCTCCGCAAAAAGATGCAGCATTCCTTTTCGGGCAGCTCCCGCAGGAAGCTGTCCAACAGTCTGGACAGCTCCCGGAATGCGATCTCTTCCTCCACACCGGAAGCGTTCGGGATGCATCCCTCCAGCTCCTCCAGTGCCGCCGGGAGCTGACCGCCGCCCCGCTTTTCCGCATGGGCCGCCTTGTAGCGGTCCAGTGCCAGATTCCTGACGATGCGGCTAAAAAATGCCGACAGCACCCCGGGGCGTCCCGGCGGCATGGCGTTCCATGCCCGCATCCAGGTATCGTTGACACATTCCTCCGTGTCCTCCCGGTTTTTCAGGATGTTATAGGCAACGGTCCGGCAGAGCTTCCCGTATTTCTTATCCGATTCCGGCAGAGCCTGTTCATCTCTTGCCCAGTACAGCTCGATGATGGCACTGTCTTCCATGGCGCTCACTTCCTTTTTTCTCTATAAACGATCAGACGAGATCTTGACACTTCAGTTGCATTATAGCAGAAAATTTTGTGAAGTTCATGAAATTTTGCAAAAAACAGAACATGGGCGGGCAATGCCCGCCCCTACGATCGGCAACGCACTGCCGATGACCCTTGCAGGGGCGAGCATCGCTCGCCCGAAACACGGCAGGGACAAGCCCCTGCCCTACGACTCACAAAAGCACGCCGTTTGCAGAAGCTCCCTGGTGATATCCCACCAAGTCTTGCGCTCGATGGCATAGGGAGACACCAGAGGGATCTCAGTAAGGACCTCTCCGTCGGCCGAAAGGATCACGGTGCCGATCCGCTGTCCCTGCTCCACCGGAGCCTTGACCTCCTGCGGCACCTCCACCCGGGTGGTGATGCCGTTTTGGCGGCTCTTCTCGATCAGGACCGGAGCATCGCCCGACGGCACAGGCACGACTGCGCGCTCCTTTCCCAGTACGATGGGAACTGCCGGAATCTCCGTCCCGGGATCCGGTGAGGCCAGGGTGTAGTTGGCAAAGCCGTAGTCCAAAAGCTGCTTGGCGGACTGGAAGCGGCTGCCGGAGGAGGGACAATGGAGGACCACTGCGATATACTCCACTCCATCGCGCATGGCGGAGGCCGCAAGGCAGTGGCCCGCCGCAGAGGTGTAGCCCGTTTTGAGACCCGTGGTCCCCTGATAGAACCGCACCAGCTTGTTCGTGTTGGAGAGGCCAAAAGCACCGTTCCGCACCGTATCCATCCAGATGGTGGTATACTTTTTGATGTCCTCATGCTTCAAAAGCTCCCGCGACATCAGCGCGATGTCATAGGCCGTGGTCAGATGCTCCGCCGCCCCCGGCTCATCGTCGAGCCCTGTGCAGTTGACGAAGTGGGTATCCTCCATCCCAAGCTCCGCCGCTCTTTGGTTCATCATGGAGACGAACGCCTCCTCAGAGCCTGCGATATGCTCCGCCAGCGCCGTGGCGCAGTCGTTGGCAGAGGACACCACCACAGACTTGAGCATATCGTCCATGGACATCTGTTCGCCCTCCTCCAGATAGACCTGACTGCCGCCCTTGCCTGCTGCCCGATCCGAGGCGACCACCGTATCGTCCCAGGAGATCCGCCCCTGCTCCAACGCCTCCATCACAAGAAGGAGGGTCATCACCTTGGTCACAGAAGCCGGCGCCAGCCTGGTGTGGGCATCCTTCTCGAAGATGACCGTGCCGGTCTTTGCCTCCATCAAAACTGCCGACGGCGCTTCCACCGTCAGCTCCGCCGCCTGTACAGGCAGGGCCAGTCCCAGGCATACTGCTATGAGCAAGATCCACGCTTTCCATCTACGCATAAAAAAACCTCCCGTTCCATCTGCTACAGCGTATGAAACGGGAAGGCTCGGTATTCTGTTTTACGCAACGATGTAGGCACGCACCGCAGAGAAGAAATCCTCGGCGTCGGCATTTGCCGGCAGGAGCACATGCAGCGGCTTGTTGAAGCCCATGGAGCAAAGGCTCATGATCGATTTGGCATCGGTCTTCAGACCGGCACACTCCACCTTGATGGGAAAGCCCTGACCGGTGGCGATGGAAACGAAATCATACACCTCAAGTGCGGATGCAAAGGACACATAACACTCGCGCATGGGGGATCCTCCTAAAAACACATTCTTGACCTATACATTTCCTGAAAAATACGCTATAATGATGCCGTGTGCATACGCTCACTATTATAGCGATCTTCTCCTTCGAAAACTATGCACGAAGTTTCAGAAACATCCCTGACCGATCCTTGATTTTTTGGTGATTCTTGATATGAAGTATGCCATCCATACCCTCGGCTGCAAAGTCAATCAATATGAGACACAGGCCATGGAGCAGCTTTTGACTGCCATGGGACACGAGCAGGGCTCTTTTGAGGAGCGCTGTGACTGCTACATCATCAATACCTGCACCGTGACCGCCGTATCGGATAAAAAATCCCGCAATATCATCCGCCGCGTCCGCAAGCTGAGCCCCGATGCCGTGGTGGGCGTCTGCGGCTGCTATGCCCAGACCGATCCCGATGCTGTGGAGGCGCTGGATGTGGATGTGCTGGTAGGCACCTCCGGCCGCGAGGAGTTCCTGCAAAGGCTGGAGCAGGCGCACCGGGAAAAGACCCGCTACCGCGCTGTGGACGATGCCATGAAGCGGCGGGAGTTCGAGGTCCTGCCTGCCGGCGGCATGGCAGCCCGGACCAGAGCCCTGATCAAGGTGCAGGACGGCTGCTGCAATTTCTGCACCTACTGCATCATCCCCTATGCCAGAGGCCCGATCCGTTCCCTGCCGCTGGAGACTGCCGTGGCGCAGGCGAAGCAATGCGCCGGGCAGGGCTACCGGGAGATCGTAGTCACCGGCATCGAGATCTCGTCCTGGGGCGTGGACTTCAAGGACGGCAGCAGCTTAAAGGATCTGCTGGCTGCCCTGTGTGAGGCCGTGCCCGAGTGCCGCATCCGCCTTGGCTCCTTAGAGCCCCGAACGGTGGATGCGGACTTCTGCAGGAAGCTTTGCCGGTATGAGAATCTCTGCCCCCAGTTCCATCTGAGCCTGCAGTCCGGCAGTGATACGGTCTTAAAGCGGATGCACCGCAAGTATGACACCGCCAGATATCTGGAGAGCGTCCGGCTCCTGAATGAATACTTCCCCGGCTGTGCGATCACCACCGATGTGATCGTGGCCTTCCCCGGCGAAACGGAGCAGGAAGCACAGGAAACGCTGGACTTCATGAGAGCCTGCCGCTTCGCGCTGGTCCATGTGTTCCCCTACTCCCGAAGAGCGGGGACACCTGCCGCAAAAATGCCGGACCAGCATCCCAACGCTGTGAAGGAGGCCCGTGCCGCCGCAGCCGCAAAGGTGGCCTCAGAGCTGGAGACAGCCTATGAGGAGACCATGATCGGCAAGGTATTCCCTGTCCTCTTCGAGCAGGAGGAGGCCGGTCATTTCACCGGTCACGCCCCAAACTATGTGAAGGTCTATGTAAAAGAAGCTATGCGGCAGAACCACATGGAAAACATCAAGATCACCGCCCTGTATCGTGACGGCGTTCTTGGTATGTTGGAGGAATGAATATGAGAAACTATACCATCGTCAGAAAGCCCGAAAATTTGGACTGGAGCAAAGTCCCCGTCGCTCCCATCGACCACCAGCTGTGGCTGAAGCAGCTGGATATAGAGAAGGTCGATATCGTCTGCACCGCGCAGGTGTGCTACGACGAGAGCGCCATGTATGTCCGCATGACAGCCAAAGAGCAGAACATCCGTGCAGAGGAGACCGGCGTGACCGGCATGCCCTGCCTCGATAGCTGTCTGGAATTCTTCTTCCGCCCCTTTGAAGATTCTCTGCGCTACATCAACATCGAACTGAACCCCAACTGCTGTATGTGGCTGGGCTACATCGATGAAGAGGACCAGCTGATCCGCATCGAGGAGCCCGCTTCCATCCTCGATGCCAAAGCAGAGCGCACCCCGGACGGCTGGGAAGTGACCTATCAAGTCCCCGCCGCCCTGATCGCCAAATATTTTGACGGCTTCAAATTTGAGAGCGGCAAGAAGCTGCCTGCCAATTTCTACAAGTGCGGCGACCTGACCGTGCAGAAGCACTACATCGCATGGAATGAGATCCGGCAGGATGAGCCCGCCTTCCATGTGCCCGAATGGTTCGGTATGACGGAGTTTGCATGATGCTGAGATTTGAATGTGACTATACCGAGGGCTGTATCCCGGAGATCTTAGATGCCATCGCCAAAGAGAACCACACTCAACTGTGCGGCTACTCCGAGGACCCGATCTGCCACCGCGCCCGGCAGAAGATCCGCGCCCTCTGCGGCGGCGAGGATGTGGATGTCCATTTCTTAGTTGGCGGCACCCAGACCAATGCCACCGTGATCGCCGCGACCCTGCGCCCTCATCAGGGCGTCCTTTCCGCCGTGCAGGGCCATATCAGCTGTCATGAGACCGGCGCGATCGAAGCCTCCGGCCACAAGGTCATCGCCCTGCCCACCGACACAGGCCGCCTTACTGCCGCCCAGATCGATACCTACTGCGCCGCCCACTGGGCCGACGCCACCCATGAGCATATCGTCCAGCCTGCCATGGTGTATCTGTCCCACCCGGCGGAGAACGGCACGCTGTACACGAAAAAAGATCTGGAGGACATCCGCCGTGTGTGCGACAAGTGGGAGCTCGTCCTGTATGTGGACGGCGCCCGCCTGGGCTACGGTCTTGCCGCCGAGGGCAATGATGTGACGATCGCAGATCTGGCGAAGCTGACCGATGTGTTCTACATCGGCGGCACAAAAGTCGGCGCCCTCATGGGCGAAGCTGTGGTGATCCGAAACGCTGCGCTGAAAAAAGACTTCCGCTATATGATCAAGCATCAGGGCGGCATGCTGGCCAAGGGCTGGCTGCTGGGCATCCAGTTCGATGTGCTGTTCGAGGACGACCGTTATCTCGACATTTCCAAAAAGGCCGTGGCGCAGGCCATGCGGATCAAAAAAGCCTTTGAGGAAAAGGGCTGCTCCTTCCTGATCGAGAGCCGCACCAACCAGCAATTCCCGATCCTGCACCGGGATATTTTGAAAAAATTTGATGAACACTATACCTACAGCGTCTGGGAACAGGTGGACGAGGACCACACCGCCGTCCGCTTCTGCACCAGTTGGGCCACCACCGAGGATCAGGTAGACCTCCTCGTGGCGGATATCGCGGGATATCTGTAAAAGACCTCCCCTGTGTCCAAGCGGACACAGGGGAAGATGCGAATTTTTTTGAAAAAAGTTGTTGACAAACAGCCCCCGCATCTGTATAATAACTCTTGCCTGTGACACAGGCGAAAAAAATATGGCGGCATAGCTCAGTTGGTAGAGCACCCGGTTCATACCCGTGTTGTCATCTGTTCAAGTCAGATTGCCGCTACCATAAGGCCCGTTGGTCAAGCGGTTAAGACACCGCCCTTTCACGGCGGTAACATGGGTTCGATTCCCGTACGGGTCACCAAAAAAGAGGTCACACGAATGTGTGATCTCTTTTTTGGTGACCCGTATATCGGTGAGAACACATCGTTCGAAGGCAAGCATTTTGCCATCGTAAGATGGCGAGCCACGCATTGCGTGGCGTACTTTCACCGAAGGTGAAAGAAAATGCGCAGACTCACGGAGCGGCAAAGCCGCGAAGTAAGGCAAACCCATTCGGCCAATGCCGAATGGTATGCCGAAACAGCAGCGGCGAAGCTGCGGAGTATTCCCGTACGGGTCACCAAAAATCGGCAAGCTTCGTAAGAAGGTTGCCGATTTTTACTTATTACCTATTCACTATTCACTCTTCACTAAAAATATTTGCCGATTTTTGGAAAGTAATAAGTAATAGTGAATAGTGAAGAAGTTATACACAAAGGAAGTACGTACCATGTCAAGTCCTCTGCTCGAGCGATCGAAAGCTTTTGCTTTATCTACCATCCGGGTCTGTAACATCATCAAACGCACCAAAAAAGAAGCAGTCCTAACAAACCAGCTCATTCGCTCCGGCACCAGTATCGGTGCTAACATCCGTGAGGCTTTTTATGCACATAGCAGAGCAGACTTTATCGCAAAACTTCAAATCGCTCTGAAAGAATGCTCCGAGAGCGAATACTGGTTGGAGCTTCTGATCGAGAGCGGATACTACGACGACACCTCGATTCTTGAACAATGCATCGAGATCAAAAAGCTCCTCATCTCCTCCATCAACACCGCAAAGAACAACACGAGATAACACAGCGGCGAAGCCGCGGACCATTCCCGTACGACCTCAGACTGCACCTCGGTCATCCCCTATCCACAGATCGCCACGGCTTCTGCGAAGCCTCGCGATGACACCATTGACCGAACCGCTCTGCATCACCGATCCACACCGTAGGGACACCCGTCCCCGGGTGTCCGTGTTGGCAGTGCGTACAGACGGCTTTTCCTCCACACATACAAAATGCCCCAAGTCCATGAGACTTGGGGCATTTCCATATACAGCTTCACACATCCCGTTTGTTCTTCCCGCATACACAGGTGGAGGTGTAGTTGGGATTCTCCCGTCCACAGGAGCAGTGCCAGCTCGAGGCGGTCGGGACATTCTTTAAGGCATCCCGCTTGCTGCGCCCGCATACGCAAGTGGTAGTATAAACAGTATTATGCCGTCCGCAAGGACAAGTCCAATCATCTTCTCGCTGCTGTATCGGCTTCGCCTTCCGTGCCTCTTCTTCTCGAATCTTTTTACGAGAACTCCTGCTGAAACACAAGGCCACAACCGAAAGAATAAGTCCGATATCAATTGCCAGAATACCAATATAGTTGACTGCAATCGTCATGACAGCATCTTCCACTTCCGGTTTTCCATACCAACTCGCGGCTTGTCCGGCATAATATCTGGAGAACTGATTTTCTACGGTAATAATTCCATACCACAAAGCTACAAAAGCCAACGCGAGAACCATCCATATCGGCAGACCTTTTCCGTTCAGCGTAAACATCATTACGGCGATCAAGAGTCCTAACAATACACTTACAATCAGCATGCGGTCAATCAATGCTGCCGCAATGCAAAGGCAAACTGTAATAAGCCCAATATAGAGCGGTGTAAGGTTCTCCTTCAACACCAGAACAAACGTACCTATCCCGATGGCCGCAAAGAACTTCACCGCAATGGTTTGGTGGTAGAAGTAAAACGGCGCGATGGCGCAAATCAGCAACACTGCCATACCCAGCGATGCAAATACAATTCCAACCGTTTTTTTCATATACATCCCTGCCTTATCCAAAAACTTCCGGCTTCAGACCCATATCGATGAACGCATCGTTTCTCACCATGCCGCAGCCGAAGCCTGCGGTACGCATATATTTTTCCTTAGGATCGACCTCAGCCGAGACTGCGCCCACAGTCTTGCCCAGATCTTGCAAGATCTGACCGTCGGGAGCCACGATCATGGAGCAGCCGCCTTTTTCCTCGCTCTCCATGGACATGGAGCTCCTTGCCGTAAAGGCATTGCAGCGGAAGGACAGGAGCTTCAGCTGTGCATGAAGGATATCCACACGCTCGCCTCGCTGTAAGGACGGCAGGATGATGATATCCGGCTTCTGAGATGCCAGATGCTCGATCTGCTCATTGTAATAGATATCATAGCAGGTCATAAAGCCGAAGCGGATGCCATCGAGGTCGCAGACACAGGCACCGTCGCCCGGTACGATCCCCAGCGCCACCTCCGAGGGCGGCAGATGGATCTTGTCATAGACGAAAGCCGCTTCACCCTGCGTATCGAACAGATAGGTGCTGTTGCGGAGCTTCCCTTCCCGCTCCTCCAACACATTGATGGCGATATAGGCCTTCTTTTCTTTGGCAATGGCAGATGCCTTTTCCAGCATCGAAGCCGCTCGCGGCACAGCCGCCAGCTCCTCGGCAGGATCCGACAGACCGCCTGCATTGGAATACTCCGGCAGGACGATCAGCTCGCCATCTTCGACCTTTTCCAGTTCCTTCATCAAAAACGCCGCGATCGCTTCATCCTTATCATGATATCGCGGCTGTACGACTGTGATCTTCATCGAAGATTCCTCCTTTGATAAAACAGATACGGTACGAACACGAATACCCACGCCGACAGCCAGGAGAGCGGTTCGCTCCAATACAGTGCCGTCTCTCCCCACATGCCGAAGAGCACCTTGGCAGCGGCGATGCGGGTCAGAGCCTCCAAAATGCCCGACAGCAGCGACCAGTTGGAGTCGCCCGTGCCTTGCAGAGCACTGCGGTGGACATAGACCAGATACAGCACCGGCAGGCACAAGATCATATGTACCAGATACTTGGCCGCCACCGCCAAAGCCGCCTCCGCTCCCTGCTCAGACAGGTCGATGAAAAGGCGAGGCAGGAGCCTGTTGAGGGGCAGCATGATGGCGATCAGCAGCACAGCTGCTCCGACTGCCAGCACAGCCGATACATTGATGCCTTTTTTCACACGCAGATAGTCACCTGCGCCATAGTTCTGGGAGACGAAGGTGGTAAAGGCGCTGCCGAGGGCTATGGCAGAGCACTCCAAGAGCCCATAGAGCTTATTGACCGCCGTGTAGCCGGCGATGAAATCAGCCCCCTGCGTGTTGATGGTAGACTGCAGGACCATACCGCTGCAGTTGATGATGATGTATTGCAGTGCCAGCGGCACACCGAAGCGGAAGATCTCCCACGCAAGTCTGCCATCCCATCGGCAGGCGACCCTGTCCGGCTTCACATATTCGATCTTGCCGATCTTGACCGTGCAGTACACCAGCGAGAACAGCTGAGACAGCACCGAAGCCAACGCCGCACCGAACACGCCCCAGCGGAAGGTCAGCACGAACAGGATGTCCAGCAGGATATTGAGCACCGCCGCCAAGATCATAGCGACCAGCGGCGAGCGGCTGTCCCCGAAGGCACGAAGGATCGAAGCCGTCAGATTATAAAGCGTCACCACCAGCGTGCCTGCGATCATGGTGGAAAGATAGGTGACGGCATCGGGCAGGATCTCCGCAGGCGTCCCCAAGAAGATCAAGATCGGTCTTGTCAGCGCCAGTCCCACCCCTGTCAGCACCAAGGCGATCACGGCAGACAGCACCGTCATGGTGACGATGGCGCGGTTCATCTTCTCATACTCCCGGCTGCCGAAGTATCTGGAGACGAAGGTGGCAAAGCCGGAGGCCATGACGGACACGCTCCACAAGATCATCCAGTAGGTCCAGTCGGTACAGCCCACGGCGGCCAAAGCATCCACGCCCACACCGCGGCCTACGATGGCGGCATCCACGATCTGATACAGCTGCTGCCCAAGATTGGTCAGCACCACAGGCACAGCAAAGCCCAGCATCAGTTTGGCAGGACTGCCCTTGGTCATATCGGTCACTCTTGACATACACATTCTCCTAAAAAACTCGTTACCTGCTTTATATCATGTTTCCGAGAAAAGGTCAATGAAAACCGCCAGACAGGAAGCAAAGAGACTTCTTTGACACACAGAACGGCTCCCTCGCACGAGGGAGCCGTTTTGCTGTATTTAGGGGATGGTCACATACATGGTGCGGGTGGTCTTGCCGCTGATGCCGTAGTTGAGGGTCAGCTGGTAGATGCCGGCTTCGCGCATGGCGTCGCAGAGCGCACTCTTGCTGAAGCTGCAGACCACACGGCCGTCTTCGATGCTCCAATCAAGATACCGATCGAAGCTCTTATCGGCGGTAAAGCTTGCTGTGAACACAGGCGCATTCTTCCGCTGCCATGCATTGTAGGTCAGGCCGCCGCGGTTGGAGTCTGTTGCAGTCATATCCACAGCCATCTCCACCGTGCCGCTGCCGGTCACATCCACAGTGCCCTGCGGGCCGCTGACAGAATAGATAAGGCTTCGACCAAGACCTGTGATGGTATAGGTCTTGCTGGATCTGGGATAGTCATCGGTCAAGAACCAGTCTTCGGCTGTGCAGACAGAACTCTTCAAAACGGGATCCTTGGATATATCTTTTGCCAAACCGCTGCCTGTCTTCTTATACACGAGCAGCTGCAGAGAACCAAGCTTCCAGCCGGCTGCAAGGCCTCCCTTATCGAGAGAGATCTTGACTTCAACAGAGTCGGTAGATGTGATAGAGTCACCCACTGCAACGAGGTACTTTCTGTCGTCACCGGTCTCATGATCGTTGGCATCGGAATCCAGATAGAATGTCTTGCCGCCGATGGTGGCATAGACATCGGAATCTGTACCGGCCTTGCTCGTATCCGAAGTCTTGACGCGCAGCAGATACCAGAAGCCCTGACCGTCATAATCATCCGCGATCAGCGCCTTGGGGGCGCTGCCAGTGCGGGAGATGGCAGAAGAAGAGCATACGGCATTGGAGGCCTTGTAGTTATTGCCCTCGGACAGGCGCGTCCACAGATAGAAGCTGTCTTTGGTATAGCGGTTGGAAACGATACCGCTGCTCCACGCGCTTTCAGAGGGTCTCAAAGCCTCAGAGTATGTCACCGCGAACTGCACGACGCCATCACCGGTATAGTCCGTGATATAGTCGGGATCCATGACCAGATTGCCGTAGTACATCTCGTCGATGCAAGCCGCCGTGGGGACATCACGCATGGTGCTCTCGGCTTTCTCCACCTTCAAAACGCCGTAGTAGACATCGGTGAACGCGGCAAAGTTGCCATCGGAGGCTCTTGTGATCTTCACATCGTAGAGGCCGGCATTGACGGCCGCAGGCTCCCACTCGGACAAGATGCCGTCGCGCTTATACTCGATCACCGCATCGGACAGCAGCTCTTCCGTGAAGTTTTTGATGTGGCTGCCGTAGTAGTCCTCATCGTTATACTGCATATCGGTGTTGATGGAGTGGGTCGCGGTCTGTCCGCTGCCGTTATAGACGGTATACTGGCGGTTGCCAAAGACGAACACATTCTTGGGCAGGATCTCCAGCTTGGACCACTGGGCGTAGAGCACATGATCGGAATCGTAGATATCGGCGATGGTAGTATCCTCTACGCGGAGCGCGCCGTCTGCCTTTCTGTCAGGCTCGGTGCTCCAGCCGAGGAACTTATAGCCGGTGTAGGTAGGCACAGGGAGCTTTCCGTAGGCATCGCCCTTGACGAAGCCTTCTTCCGTATCCGCCGCCACATATACATTGCCGTTTTCGTACAGGTCGTCATAGGTCACGAGGACAGCATCCGGCACATTGCCGTCGCCGCCGTTCATGTGGAAGGTGGCGCAGTAGGTGTTGGGTGTCCACAGGGCGTAGATGGTGATGCCCTCTTCGGGGACGGTCTGGGTGAATGCATCCTGACCTGCGCCGCCCGGCTCGGTGAACCAGCCACGGAAGGTGTAGCCGCGTCTGCGCGCCTCGGGGATATTGACGATCAGACTGCCCGCCAATTTATCCACAGGATCCATGGCATAGCCGCCGCAGACATCGAAGGTGATCTCTGCTCTTGCACCGCTGAGCCCTGTGCAAGTGACGATGAAGTTGGTGCTGCGGTCGATGGCGGACAGCTTGGGATACACTTCGCTGATACCGAGAGGCTGACCGTCGTTCTTGCGGACTTCCTCGTCCAGGATCTCTTCCACCGCATCCATGGAAGGTACCGTGCCCTTGCGGAGGGTGACGGTCACATCCTCATGGGTCAGACCGTTGAAGGTGAAGACTGCCGTAGTGCTGTCATCGATGTAGTTGGCCGTCGCCGTCACATCGCCGGAGAGCAGAGCCTTTGCCATCTGACCGGAGATAGGCTTCGTCAGATCCATAGGCTGCTGCTTCATCTCGCCCGTTCTCACATCCAAGCCGGTCGCGATCGTTTCTTCGGTGGTGACATTGGTAAAGGCGGTGTAGATGCCGTTTTCTTCGTCATCCGTGCCGGTCTCGGCCAGATCGGAGAAGTCGAAGACCTCGCCATACTTTGCCGTATAGACTCTGGGTGCGGCCTCGGAGCCGTCTGCTTCTTGGATGCCCTCCACCGTGATCTCATAGGTGCGGGGCGTGATCACAAAGTTGTAGATACTATCCTTATCGATGGTCAGACCGGAGGTGGTATCCTCGGTGTAACCTTCGGCAGACACATACTTCAGATTGCTCCAGCCCATGAGCTTGCGAAGCTCCGCTTCGTCGGGAAGGTCGAAAGCCTCACCACGCAGGACACGCTTCGTCCACACTCTCTCATAGCCGTCTTCATCGTTGCCGACGCGGACAGTGGCGGTGTAGTAGTCCTTCAGCTCACCGTAGGACAGATCCGTCCAGACCACGGGGATGGTGTTGGTGATGTCGTAGTTGCTGAAGGCCAGCTTACTGCGAAGATAGGTAACAGTCAGATCGCAGGTCAGATAGTGTACATGCTCCGGCACAAAGACGGAGATCTTACCGGTCTGCTCATCAAAGGAGAAGTTGGGGTTGGACAAACTGATAGCCAGATCGTCGTAGGAGGGAAGCTCCGTACCGATCAGACCTGTTTTCAGGTTTACATAATCAAGAACTCGCAGGTTCTGCGGGATCTCCATGGCGATGCCATTGGAGCGGTCGCGATCCTCATCCCAAAGGTAGATCTTATCGCCCTCGGCAGGACGGTAGTTCATGCGGTAATAATACTTGGGATCACCCGCCTCCAGAAGCGGGAATTCCTCATCGAGGAAATCGTAGCTGTATTCGAACAGATCCAGCGCCTCTGCTTCGAAACCCAAGATCAGATACATACCAAATTCCACATTGAGCGCACCCATGATGTGGCTGGAGGTCTGCCACGCGCCGGAGCCTGCCGGGCGCATACGGGCGTAATCGTAGAGGAACAGGCCCCACAGCTTCACATAGGGACCGACCTCTGCCGTGAGGCCCACGCTTGCCACCTTGCCGGAGCCGAGTCCCACAAAGATCTTAGCCTTGATACCGGCCTTGACGCCCAGCTTGCCCATGACATAGAAGCGGAAAGCAAACTGTTCATCGATCAGATCCATGGTATCGCTGCCGGCAGTGGGCTCGAACAGACCGATCTTGAACCAGACGCTGTAGCGCTTGCCCACTTCGTAGGAAAGGGACGAGCCGATGGCGATGCTCATATCGGCACGGACCACAAAGTCCGTCTCGATACCGATCGCCAGACCGTAGTAGCAGACCTCCTTAAAGAAGATCTCCTCTTCCACCAGCTGGATCCAGTCGGTCTCGCAGCGAAGCAGCTCGCTGTAGCCCTGCATCAGGGTATCCAGCTTATCGAAATACTCTTCGGAAATGCCGTAGTAGTCGGCAGTGCCCATCAGATCGTTCAGCTCGGAGCTGATATCCGTCACATTGAGGGCGTCGCCTTCCTCGCTGTGGGTCGTGACCTGTGCAGCAAAGGAGAATCCGGTGTAGTTCATGATATCCACGCTGGCACTGACATACACACCGATGGGCACGGGGATGCCCAGGATATCCTTGTAGACCAGTTCGCCCTTCGCACCAGGGGCGACCATGACCTCTTCTTCAAAGTCAGCAGACACGCCAATGGTCACATAGCCATCCTCTGCTTCCAGCGTAAAGTTCGCATCCACACCGATGATGATGGAAACGCCGCCGTATCGGTCGCCGCCGCCGATGCGAACATCAAAGTCCACATCATTCATAGTAAAGCCACCTGCACGGCTCATGGCAAACATAGCAGAGTTGCGGGGCATCATGGACTGGGCATAGACATCGTTCTCAAATTCTTCGGAAGCCACAGCCGCATCCAGCAGTGCTTCGGCGGCTCTTTCTGCGAAACCGCTGTCCGCCACCTGCCGGCGGATATGATCTTCCAGCTGCGCCTGTGTGGCCTCATCCACAAAGTCTTCCGCACGAAGGTCGATCTTGGCATACAGATCCATGGAATCGATCAGTTCCTGACGGGTGACGCGGGTATATGTAACGGTGTCGCCATCAAAGGACTCGACCAGACCGAAGACCAGTTCGTCCTCGCTGCCGGTCAGCTCCGTCTCTAAATTAGAGACATACATGGTCACGAAGTCGCCAACACTGAGCTTGGCGCGGGCTTCTTCCAGGTTGCCCACTTCCTTGCCGACCATGGCTTCGTACATGGGGATATCCAGCTCGGACAGATCGATCGTGCCGCTCTCGCCCTCGGGGAGAACATCCACCGCGATGGGGAAGTTGTCGGGCGTCTCATACAGTCCCAGCTGCGCTTCGTTGTCCAGCGCCGCGAAGGATACGGTGCTGCCCGATACATCGGTGACCATCACATACATGGCAGGATCCAGCAAGTCGCCGTTCTTCTCACGCTCTTCAGGGTGCTTGCCGGTGTAGATACACAGAAGATCGCCCGCTTCGACCGCACCGGTATAGGAGAAGCTGCCTTCGCCATCCTCACCAAGGAGTGACAACACCTCGGAATCCAAAATGGGATAGTCTTCGCCGCCCACGGTATAGTCCATGGCAGCGGTATCTTCCACATAGATGATATCATCGCCCATGCGGAGGTCCTCCACCTCTTCCATGAAGATGGTGAAGGAAGCCGTGCGGATGGTCGGCTCTTTCCCGGAGAAGACCCAGCCGTCGATCAGCGTCAGCTCATAGGCGCAGCCGTCGCGGTAGCCGTCGGGGGCATAGATATCGTAGGTGCCGTCGCCGTTGTCGCGGGCATCCAGCACGACAGGATCGGAACCGTCCGTGCTCTGCACAGAAGCGGCGGCGCGCGCCAGCTCCGGCTCACCTGCCACAGGCGCGGAGCTTCTTTCGATAGTCACGACAAGATCGTTGGACACATCCTGCATGGTGAATGTGCGAACAGTCAGCGTCTCAGGCACTTCCATCTCGCTGTACTGCGCATAGACATCCATATTCTCATAGACATTCGCATCGGCATAGAAAGGCTTGGTAAATTCCTTATCGTAGAAATAGCCAAGAAGCACCGCGCCTTCCTTGGAGGCTTTTTCCACAGAGGGCATCTCCTTCAAAGGCTGACCGCCCTTGGTGGTGATCTCATCGATCAAGCGGTCGCCGTCGTAGAAGCTGACGGTACGGCGGATCGTACCGCCGCCTTCGCTGCGGTCATCGTCACGGTCATCGCGGTCATCGTTATCGTCTTCTTCATAGTCTTCATCTTCAGGCTCTACTCGCACACGGTCGGAGGGGACACCGGGCTCACAGTACCAGACTTCCACGGCACGGTCGAGCCTTGTGCAAAGCTCCGCCGTCTGGGCACGGGTCGCAAGCGCGGTAGGATCAAAGGAGGTGCCGTCACCGATGAGGAAGCCATCCTCCCACATCTGCATCACAGCATCCTTGGCCCAGTCTGCCACAAGGTGGAGATCCGCAGGCTCCTGCGTTTCGGGTGCGGACTGGGGCTCAGCCTCTGCACCGAACAGCTCGAAATACCGAACGAAGAAGCAGGCCAGCTGCTGGCGGTCGATGGGGGCATCAGGGCTGAACATACCGTTGCCCGTGCCGTTGGTGATGCCAAAGCGGCAGGCCCATGCCACATAGGGTGCATAGTAGGCATCCACGGCCACATCGGAAAAGTCCTGTGAGCCGGCATATCGCATAGGGTCGATCCCTGCCATACGGCCCAGCACCGTGACGAACATACCACGGGTCATGGTGCCGGAGGGGTCAAACTCCGTATCGCTGACACCGTTGAACAGCTCGTTGGCGCACACATACTGCACCGCGTCATGATACCAGTCACGCTGCCGCACATCGTGAAATCCATTTTTTGCCGCCAACGCCGCCAAGGGCAGCATAGTCAGCAGCATACATACGATCAGCAAGAGACTAACGATTCTCTTTTTCATACGGTCTTTCTCCTTATCCTTCAAGGCCACTTTTAAGCGGCCGTGTTCTACATGCTTCTTTCCCCTCTTGCAAAGAGGTGCACACTATGGTACAGTATGATTATAAGTCGTACCCAAAGGGACAAGTCAAGAACTTTGTCATGTTTCTGTTACTTTTTAGGAGATCCGCCATGAAAAAGCACGACAGCACATTATTCCAGATCGGAGAAGTCACAAAGATCCTTGGAGTCACCCGTAAGACGCTCCTCGTCTTTGAAGATATGGGGCTTTTGACCCCTGCCGTCAAGGATGAAGAAAGCGGTTACCGCTATTATTCGGCGGACAACATGACCCAGATCCGCTCGATTCGCTCCCTGCAGACCTTAGGGCTCTCGCTGAAAGAGGTGGCGGAATACTATTATGATATCGATAACATCGATATCCATCTGCAGCACCTGATGGAGCTGCGAGCGAATCTAGACCGAAATATCCAGATGCTGCAGGTCCGTGCCACCAAGCAGGGCGATCTGACCGTCCATAAAGCGACATTGCCGCAGCAAGTCTGCTTTTGCAGGCAGTATCGCTGCACCGATAGCGTCGATGCCGCGAATAAGCTCCGCGATACCTACATCGCCGCCGCACGCACCGGCAAGATGTCCATGACCGGCCGTATGTTCACCATGCGTGTCTCGCAGGACACGGAGGCTCTGGACCTGATGTGCTGTATCCCGATGAATCCCGACTTCGACGGCCCGGAACGGGTGGAGTTCCCGGAGACAGCGGCCCTATGCATCTATTACCGCGGCCCATATGAAGGAAACTTAAACGCAGTCCGTGCCCTTATGTCCCATATCAAAGAACACGCGATCGAGACCGCCGGTCCGTTCCGCTCTATTTATATGGAAGGGCCACCCAACCGCGGCAGCAACACCAAAGACTACATCACACAAGTAGCCGTCCCGATCGAATAAAAAACGAGCCCCTGTCCGCTTCTTGGGACAGGGGCTCTGCTATCATAGTATTACTTCTTCAGCTTGTTGTCCACGACATCCTTGAGCAGAGCCTCGAAGGCCTCGAAGCTCATGGCGCCAAGGTCGCCGTCCACACGGTTGGTGGGAGAGACGGTGCCGTTCTCCATATCGCGGTCGCCCACGACCACCATAAAGGGCACCTTCTCCAGACGGGCCTCGCGGAGCTTCTTGCCTACCTTCTCGTTGCGGTAGTCCACCTCGGTGCGGAAGCCCTGCAGATTCAGCTTGCGGGACATATCGGCGCAGTAGTCGAATGCGCGGTCGGTGACCGGCAGGAAGCGGACCTGCTCGGGAGCCATCCATGTGGGCAGCGCACCGGCGTAGCGCTCGATCAGGTACGCCAGCGTGCGCTCGTAGCAGCCAAGGGAGGTACGGTGGATGATATAGGGCAGAGCCTTCTCGCCATTCTCATCGATATAGTACATACCGAACTTCTCAGCCAGCAGCATATCGATCTGGATGGTGACGATGGTGTCTTCTTTGCCAAAGACATTCTTATACTGGATATCCAGTTTCGGACCGTAGAAGGCGGCTTCGTCGATGCCGATCTCATACTCGACGC
>JAFSHB010000029.1 GCA_017440525.1 Oscillospiraceae bacterium
CTGCGTCTACACCGAAGACGGCGAGACTGTGTTCCTGCCCGATGAAGAACTGCCCCTGATCCTGCCTGAGCTGGAAGACTACAAGGGCAAGGGCGGCAAGGCACCTCTGGAAAATGCTGTCGAATGGAAGCAGTATGACTGCAATGGCATCAAGGGTATCCGGGAAACCTCTACCATGCCCGGCTCCGCAGGTTCTTCCTGGTACTTCATGCGTTATATCGATCCCAAGAACGACAAGCAGCTGTGTGATCCTGAGCTGCTGAAGCATTGGCTGCCTGTTGACCTGTATGTGGGCGGCCCCGAGCATGCTGTTGGCCATCTGATCTATTCCCGTATCTGGAACCGCTTCCTCTATGATAATGGCCTGTCTCCTGTGAAGGAGCCTTTCAAGAAGCTGGTCCATCAGGGCATGATCCTGGGCGAGAACGGCATCAAGATGGGCAAGCGTTTCCCCGAGTTCGTGGTCAACCCCAGTGATATCGTCCGCGAGTACGGTGCCGATACCCTGCGTATGTATGAGATGTTCATGGGCCCCCTGGAGGTCTCCAAGCCCTGGTCCGCCACCGGTGTTGCCGGTACCAAGAAGTTCATCAACCGTGTCTGGAATTTCTTCTCCGAGCCTGCCAACATCACCGATACTGATGATGGCAAGCTGACCAAGATCTACCACCCGACCGTCCGTAAGGTCACCCATGACTTTGAGGTCCTTGGCTTCAATACTGCCATCGCCCAGATGATGACCTTCGTCAATGAGGTCTATAAGATCGGCACCTGCCCCAGAGAGTTCGCAGAGGGCTTCATCAAGATGCTCTCCTGCATCGCGCCCCATGTGGGCGAAGAGCTGTGGCAGCTGCTGGGCCATGATGATACCATCGCCTATGAAGCATGGCCCACTTACTCCGAGGAGAAGTGCAAGGAAGCTGAGATCAACATCGCCGTTCAGATCAATGGCAAGATGCGCGGCACGGTCCTCATGGCCGCCGATCTCGATGATGAGACCGTCATCGCCAATGTCACCGCCGACGAGAAGATCGCCAAAGCCCTCGAAAAGGTCGAAGGTCAGATCCGCAAGACCATCGTGGTCAAGAATAAGATCGTCAACCTGATCGTAAAATAAAGGCTTGACAAATAGCGAGTCCTTTTGTATAATTATCAAGCTGTTCGAAACAGCCCTGAACGTATCCTGGATCTAGCCGGATACATTGGAGGGAGGGAAATCATCAATGTCTGAAGTTCACGTGAAAGAAAATGAATCTCTGGAGTCTGCTCTGAAGCGTTTCAAGCGTAGCTGTGCTAAGGCTGGCGTCATTCAGGAGGTCAAGAAGAGAGAGCATTATGTGAGCCCCAGCCTGAAGCGTAAGCAGAAGTCTGAAGCTGCTCGTAAGAACAAGAGAAAGTTCTATTGATCTTCCCCCTGTTTGTAAAAGCATAAAACTCCGCAGTCATTCGACTGCGGAGTTTTTCTATATTTTCTGCTGCAAATGCACCCATAGGGCAGACAGACCCCCCAAAAGGCTCTCCTGACATGCCACTGGAAAAGGCTGTGAAGACCGATCATTGCCAATCTTCTTATCGCACTCCTGTGCGGCAGCGGCCTTATGCCGGTAATGTTCTCATACTGTCTTATTGGAAACTACCCATGGTGTCTTTTTTGCGTTCAACTATTTCAAAAAACTCTTTTTATACCATGTTTTTCAAACATTGAACAATGGAAAATTTTGATGGGGTATGATAAAATATAAAATAAGTGAATCATGGCTAAATTTTGCCGATCAAGACCTCAAAGGAGGAGATATCATGAAAAAACGATCTGTCAGCTTACTGCTCGTGGTGGTCATGCTCTTGACTATGATCCCCGGGAGCTTGTTTGCTTCTGCTGCAGAGGTCGATGCGCGGGAGATCTATATCGACTTTAAGGCGTTTGCGAAAGAGGCGTCTGAACAGGACTGGTATGCCGATCTGGCCACGGTGAAGACTGTGGACGGTCATGATACCAAGCGTGCCTCCGGTGCGACCCGCGGTACCGGTATGACAATGACTGAAAAGGCGGCTTACCAGAAGATGCTGGCGTGGATGGAACAGACGCAGGATTTCGTGATCGATGAATCCAAGTCTCAGTTCGACAGCTCCAGCGGCAACCGCCTGTATCTGTGCCCTGACGATGAGATCCAGTGGGGCCTTGGTCATAATACATACTATCGCGGCACGACTTCGTCCTCGCTCCTTGCTTTGACGGTGACGGTGCCGTGGACAGGCACATATCGCATGAGCTTTGAAAATGTGCTCCTGACCTCCTCTTCCAAGGATGTGCCGGAAGATGGCTGGGATCATGGCGACTATGGCTATATGGACATCTATGTCAACGATGTCATGGTCTATGACGGCTATCGGAACAACGGCTACGGTGTGGCGGAAGTCGATCTGGGCCTTGTGGAGCTCACAGCCGGTGAGAACAGCATCTGCATCTATGCGGCAGAAAACTATGTCGGCAATACGACAGCAACACCTTGCTGCAACTTCAACCTGAAGAGCATGACTTTTAAGGCAGAAGATGTAGCGGCTGATGTGGTCGTAGACTTCAAGGAATTTGCCAGGCAGGCACAGAAGCAGAGCTTCTGGAAAGATCTGCCGTCCGCTGTGGATGAAAATACGGTGTTTCTCGGAAGACTGATCAACAATTCATCTGTGACCTCTACGCAAAAGACGGCTTATGCCCAGATGGTCACATGGGGGAAAGATACCTTCGGCTGGACCATCGATGAGAGCATCTCCGGTTTTAATAGTTTCTGGAAACGGCTGTACCTAAACGGGCAGGACTCTGTGCCTTGGGGCTTTAGCATGTACACATACTATCATGCGGCCTACAAGCCGGAGCGTTCCAAGTTGGGTCTGACCATCACTGCTCCTGCCGATGGCTGGTATGAGATCGACCTGTCAGTGTTCAAGGAGAATTCCACATGGAGCGGTAGTGCATCCACCATCGGCGATGGTTCCAGCGGCGGCGACACCATTGCGGTCTATGTCAACGACCAGTTGGTGATCACAGACTATTCTTTGGAGGATAAGAATATCTCTGTGACGGATGATATCGGCGCCTGCTGGCTCAATGCAGGTGAGAATACAGTCGTGATCGATTCGCTCCTGTCATATTCCGATACCGGTACAGACGGACGAAGCAATATCCCTCTGCAGAAAATGGTATTCAAGCCTTTGTGGGGCGTGGATGTGCAGGAATACCTGACTGTACGCGTGCCGCTGCTTGAGACATATCTGCCGTTCTCAACGGATCCTTCTGTCATCACGGTGGAAAGTGCCGATCCTATGATCGCCGAGGCTGCTGTCAATGCCAACGGTGTGCTGATCGTCACAGGCCGTTTGAGCGGAGCTGCAGAAGTCTATGTAAAGCTGGATGGAGAGCTTGTGCACACCATTCCTGTGTATGTCGCTCCGTTTGATGGCACTTTGGATCAGCTGCAGGGAAGTGCGACAAGGGTAGATTTTATGACCTTTGCCGACCGTGCGGCCGAGCAAACATGGTGGGCCCCCACGGATGACCGGATGACCATTGATGCTTCCCATGCAGAAGCACGCAAGTGGCTCTCCAATAATGTCTGCTGGAATGTGACCGATGGCGCTATGGTCGTCAACGGCGGCAGTGAAAAATATGGTGTCGCTGTAAATGAATCGTGTACGATCGAAGTGGAAGTCCCGGCTAGCGGCCTTTATAATCTGGATCTGCAATATCTGGCAGGCGGAGACGATGTCTTGCTCTACATCAACGGACAAAAGCTTGGCCGGGGCGCAGATACTGCGGGCAGCGGTGTTTCCCATGTGAGCTTTGGCGCTGTGGAGCTGGAAAAGGGGAGCAATACTGTTAAGATCGTCTCCGATGAGGTCAAGCTTCGCGGTGTGACCTTGACGCCCCTTGGTACATTCCATGTGGAAGTTGGAAGAGATCAGTATATCGATCTGAAGCAGACCTATCTGGCTCACGATGATGATGTTTCGTCCTATGAAGTCAGCTGTGCAGACACCTGCGTGTCGATCGCGCAGGAAGGCTCTGTCGTGATCGTCTCAGGTCTTAACGAAGGCAATGCAACGATCCTGCTGCAGGGGGAGGAGACCCACGCGCTTACTGTCGCGGTGCAGGAAAAGAGCCCGATCGCCCGTTTGACCTATACCGTCGATGGATTCCGTGCAGAGACGCTTTCTGTTGGTGAGACGGCAGAAGGCCGGTCTATCGGCATGACGACCGGGCGCAATGAACTGCCTGAGGCATATCTTGCAAATGGCGGCAATGTCTATTATCTCAGCTCAGACCCCAAGGTGGTGGCAGTGGACCAGGCGACAGGCGATGTGAGCGCGATCGCTGAGGGCACGGCCATCATTACAGCCTATGTCCTTCTGGATGGTGTGATCGTCAAGGATCTTGTGACTGTGGTCGTCACCGATGATACGGATCTGCAGTCGGTAGAGGTCTTTGCCAATGTGAACTATGTGGGTACAGGCAATACTTTGCAGATGGAACTGTTCGGCGTTCGGGCCTCCGGTGCGGCTGCGGATATGGCTCGCTTCCCTGTGACTTGGACTTTGGACGATGATACCCTGGCATCTATCGATGAAACAGGTCTGCTCACCGGCCTTGCCGAAGGTGTCGTGACTGTTACGGCTGCGGCTTGCGTGGAAGGTATGCCCATTTCGGATACCATGCAGATCAGGGTGGTGGACAATGCTGTTTTGCCCACCCGCGATATCATCTTGCAGATGGATCAGGCCAAGGTCTTGGATTGGCAGGCCCTGTCCTTTGCCACCCACGGCTTCCGGCTGAATAAGGAAAAGACTTACAAGGGCGGCATGGATATCCGAAACGATACTCAGGGCCCTGCCATCGATGTCCCTGCAGGCGGCGCGCTGGCCTTTGATTTTGAGGTCAAGCAGAGCGGCTGGTATCAAGCCTATACCCAGGGCAAGAGCCTTGTGGGAAGCGGCGGTATGTGCTATGTCTATGTGGATGATAGCTATGTAGGCTTCATGGATGGCGGAAAGTCCAATTCCAACTCCGATGCTGGCGGAAAAATGGATACGGTCTGGCTGGAAGCGGGCATCCATACCATCGAGATCGTGGCAGAAGAGGCTTGCTGGATCAGGATCGGTCGCGCGATCTTCTACCCCACGATGGATCCCAGAAGCGTG
Source organism: Oscillospiraceae bacterium (assembly GCA_017440525.1). Taxonomy (GTDB): domain Bacteria; phylum Bacillota; class Clostridia; order Oscillospirales; family Oscillospiraceae; genus Avoscillospira. Next base: position 5,194 of record JAFSHB010000029.1, read on the forward strand.
GATATCTCTCTGCGTGCGGATAAGACAGAACTGGTGGTCGGTGAGAGCACGGAGATGGAGCTCGTCATGTACGATCAAAACGGCGAAAAGTGGCATCTGCTACAAAAGAACGACGCGCCTGACCATACCAATTACTATATCCTGGAGAACTCCGACCCGAAGGTCATTTCTGTCAACGGCAGTACGGTACAGGCCCAAAGTGCAGGTACTGCGGTGCTCACCGTTCGCGGTGAGGCGGCAGGGGAGCCTTTTACGACATCCGTGGCCGTCACTGTCAAAACAGGTTCTTTTGCCGGTGCTGAGCTGACGGCCGAGCGTACGACTTTGCTTCCGGATGCAGCACCCTTTGCGCTGACGCTGACCACCTACAACGCAGATGGCAGTAAACAGACCTCCGTCCCTGCAGCAGTCAAGGTCAGCTACCAAGTCAGTGACAGTTCGATCGCCGCAGTTTCTGCAAACGGTATCGTCACCTTGACAGGCAAAACAGGCTCTGCGCTGGTCACCGCTGTACTGACAGAAGGCGACCGCACTACCGAGGTCGGGCTTTGGATCTCCGTCAACGCGGCTAAGACAGAACCGACCGTTTATACCTACGAAAAGCGCGCCAACGCACAAGAGAATGTAAAGAAATATTCCTGGGCCAACAGCTTGAAGCAAACGGCGGTCAAGAATGCAGATCTCTATGTGGAGCATCTGGACGAGATCTACGATATGTGGATCCCCAACACATTCCCCAGAACGACACAGGTCGGTTTCCGCGGAGACGAGGGCTATCGCTATTGCAGATACTGCGGTGTAGATCTGGTCGCGAAGTACGATGGTTACCCCTATAGTGTCGATCCCATCGAGAAACCGTGGAAGATCACCTGCCCGGCCTGTAAGCGCGATTTCCCGTCTAACGATTTTGAGAGCTACTACAAGTCCGGTCTTGATCAAAAGGGGCAGTTCCATAAGGAATTGGCCGATCCCAAGTATCTGGTCAATGAGCTCTATCCAGAAATGGGAGAAGGCTGGGGCGTGGATGATGGCTTTGGCTATTTCACAAAAGATGCCTCCGGTGCGGAAGTCTGCCACACCTACATCGCGTTTTACCTCGGCAGTATCACAACGGGCCTGTCCGGGGATCAGAAGCATAACATCGGTGATATCCTGACTGCGTTGATGGATGCATACTGCTATACCGGCGATGAAAAGTACGGCTCTGCCGGTGCGATCTTGATCGACCGTTTGGCGGATATCTATCCTGATATGGACATCTGGGACTATGACTGGAAGCATTATGCGACTGCTTGCGCCCTGTCCGGACGCGGTAAGTTCCTGGGTCTCACATGGGATGCCACGCAGGCGATCACCTACGCTCGGGCTGTCGATGCCTTCTGGCCTGCGGCGGAGAATACCGATGTTGTGGACTATCTCAAACAGCGCGCTGTGCAGCGCGGCGACGATCCGGATGTCATCACGCCTGAATATCTTCGTACCAAAGCGGAAGATAATATTTTGATGGAGATCTTCCGCGCGGCCGAGAATGGCAATATCGAAGGCAACTTCGGTATGTCGGAGGGCGCGGTCGCTTATGCGGCACATGCTTTGGACCGCTTGCCCGAAAGTAAGGAGATGGTGGAGTGGATCTTTGCTACCGAGGAATTCTCCGGGGCTATGCCCAATTACCATGTGGCCGGCGGCGATGTGAGCCGTACCTTGGTGGAGTGGTTCAACCGGGATGGTCTGGCCTATGAAGGCTCTCTGCTCTACAACTCCATTATGGAAGGCTATCTGCTCAATGTGGCGGATGCATTGGAGGGATTCGACCTGATCGAAGGCTACGACCTGTGGAAAAACCAGAAGTTCGTTGAATTGTACACAGGTATGACGCGTCTGACTGTGGGTGGTCATATGAATCCCCATATCCATGAGGGCGGCGTACCGCAGGGCGATGCTTATTCTCCCAATGTGTCCTATATGACCACGGTGTTTTCCAAGACCGGCTATTACAAGTTGGCGCAGGCACTGTACAATGCCAAGGGCAACAAGGTCACGGGTCTGCACGCGGATATCTATACCAAAGATCCTGAGGAAGGTCTGCAGAAGGCGATCTTGGATGCGATCGAGACCTATGGTACATGGGATCTGGGCGATTCCGATATGCTCTCCGGTTTTGGTATCGCGATCTTGCGAAACGGCCCGAAGCAGTATACATCCATCGCCGATGCGGAAAAGTTCTCTGATTTCTGGATCGGATTTGGCTATTCAGACATCTCCCACGCATGCAGTGAGAGCCTGCACCTGGATATGAATTACCGCGGGCTGACACTATCTTCCTCCATGGGCTATCCTACCGTGGTGCAGGGAACAGATCCCGAGCGCCAGCAGTGGGTCCGCAATACTGTTTCCCACAATACGGTGGTGGTCAATGACAGCGAACAGACTCCCACAGATGAGGCCGGTGTCCCTCTGCATTTTGAAGATGCAGGCTATGCCAAGGTCATGGATATCCAGGATAATAAGGCTTATATGGAAACAGATATCTACAGGCGGACCTTTGTTGCGGTAGATAACGGACAGGGCGAGCACTACGGTGTGGACTTCTTCCGTGTTCTAGGCGGCTCAGAGCATGTCTATTCCTTCCATGCGATGTCCGATGTGGATCCCGAGACGACAGGACTGGACTTTGTCTATCAAGCTATGGGCACTTATGAGGGTCCCGATTCTCCCTATGGCGATGGACGAAAGGAGGAGGGCGTCAACTGCTCCAGCGGCTATACATGGCTCGATGATGTCTATCGTGACGGCGCCCCTGATACGACCTTTACCGTAGATTGGCAGGTCAAAGATTTCCGCGATCATCTGCCCAACTCCGATGGGATCCACCTGAAGCTGCATATGATGTCCGAAGAGCCCATGACCGAGGTGGCATTGGCCAATGGCTATGTGCCAAACCGCGTTGAAAACCAGATGATCCCCCATGTGGAATACATGCTGGTCAGAAGAAGCGGCACAGATGGCATGGACAGTCTGTTCACGACAGTCATTGAGCCCTATCAGCATCAGTCTTATGTAGCATCGTCAGAGCTGGTCTCAGTAGAACTGCTGGAAGGCATAGAAGATATCAACGACCGTGCTGCAGCAGTCAAAGTCACTATGAAGAACGGCCGCGTGGACTATGTGGTCTATGCCACCAACCCCGACTGTCTCTATCGTGTGGCAGATCTGTTCGATTTCATGGGCTTTACCGGTGTGGTGAGCTATGAAGGGAATGTCATCACCCACGCATGGGGAAGTGAAGCCTCCGTCGTGACCGATCGTATCAAGGATGCACAGGCTTCCATCACCGGCCGTATCGTGGACTTCACCAAGGATATCACGATGGACGGCTACTATATCACGGTGGAGATGGACGAGCCTGTTTCTGCGGAAGAGCTGAAAGACCGCTATATCTTTGTGGAGACGGATGGCATCGAAAACGGTGCTTACCGCATCTATGGAGCTGAAGTCAGCGGCAGTACGGCAGTGCTGAGTCTGGAGCATCAGACGCTGGTGCGTGAGTATATGGATAAGTTCGACTTCTCCAAGGGGTATCGCTACAACATCTCCGAGGGTGCAGCGTACAAGATCCCGCTGAGTGCCGAGGCAGATTGTCCGCATCAGAAGAACAAAGTGTCCTACATTGCCAATAACGACGGCACTCATCTGATCGTGCGCACTTGCACCAACTGTGGTGAAGTATCGAGCACGAGTACGGCTAGCTGTAAGGATGGCACCGATGCCGATACCAAGTGTGATAAGTGTGGCGGACAGATCCCTGCGGCGACCCAAAAGTTTGCCATCGCCGGCTCCAACATGACCCTTGGCAATGAGCTGGAAGTGAACTTCCTGTTCCTGAAGAAAAACCTGACCGGCACTGACAATGTGGCGATCGTCACCCATCATATGGCTGACGGCACCGAGAAGGTCACTGAGATCGCACAGGCAGATTGGGGCGCGATGGGCACGACCTATCACAAGGTCTCCACCCGTATCGCCGCCAAGGAGATGGCAGACACCCTGACCATCGAGATCGTGAATGCAGACGGCTATGTGGTGAACGATGCATATTCCGACTCTGCCCGCGGCTACGCAGGCCGTGCGCTGGCCTCTGACACCACCACAGATCTTGTTCGCATCATGATGGTCGATATGCTGAACTACGGCGCGGCGGCGCAGGCACACTTCAAGTACAACACCGCAGATCCGGCGAACAATGCCCTGTCTGCCGAACAGCAGGCCCTGGCAACTGCCAAGGTCGCCTGCACCAACGGTCAGGTGAAGGACGCCACGATTTACGGCTCCAACCTGAGCTTGGAGGACAGCATCCTGCTCAATACCTTCTTCAAGGGTCTGAAGGGCAAGGACATCGCTTCTATGTACGCAATGGTGAACTTCACCGACATCCAGGGCAACGCCAAGGAAGTCCGCATGGAAGGCAGCGAGTTCGAGAAGTATGGCTCCTCCGGCGATATCTATAAGATCGTCGTGGACGATGTGGTGCTGGCCGATGCCAGACAGCTGGTGACGGTCACGGTCTACAATGCCGATGGTACTGTCTTTGGTGCTGGCTCTGACTCTATGGAGAGCTATGTGGCGCGTGCAGAAAGCAACAACGCCGATACCTACGGTCTGTATGCCAATATCATGAGATTTGCGACCTCAGCTTATAATTACATCATCAACCGATAAACAGCAAAGACAGATCCCGCATCAGCGGGATCTGTCTTTGTGTATGTCGGTCTACAACGCCAAGATCTGTCTTGCGGTGTGTTCATCTGTGACCAGGGTATGGATGAACCCTGTTCGCAGAGCACCTCTGATGGCATCTGTTTTTTCGCTGCCGCAGGCGATGGCGATGGTCTTTTTCGCTTTTCGGAGGTCCTCTGCCGATGCACAGAGCTTGTGGGTCTCGGTGTGAATCAGACGGCCGTTCTCATCAAAGAAGTGGGTGGCGATATCGCCGGCGATGCAGCCTGTCTCCACAGGGCATCCGATGATACTGCCGAAGCGGGATACGATGTCTTTATTTCCGATTCCTACGATCGCAAAGTCGATCTGCCCCCAAAGTGCTTCGATCTTCTTGTAGTAGCCTGTGTTTTTTAAAAGCAGAAGATCTTGCTCGTTTTCCGTCAGGTAGGGGAACCACGCATAGCGTGCCTTGGCGCAGAGCTTATCCGAGAGACTGCGTGCCATCTCGTTGGAGGAAAAACAGGTGTCTTCCACATCGGTCGCGCCGAATAGCGGAAAAACAGTCGTATCGGGCGCACAGAGCTGTGGGAGCGCCTGTATCAGGTCGCGTATGGTCCGTCCCCAGGATACGGCGATATTCATACTGCCGCTACTGAGTATGGGCTGCAGATAGCTGACTGCGGACTTCACAGTCATGAGCTGCCGCAGATCGTCGTTCTTGCCGCTGACAGCGCATACAGCCGCAGAGTTGAGCCCAAAGCGTTCACACAGGAGTGTTTCCAACTCTTCGCGGTCCTGCTGCGGATCGTGGATCTTGATCTCTACGATATTCTCCCGGACGGCATCACCGATCAATCTGGAAACGGTCTGTCTTGTGATATCCATCCGTTCGGCGATCTGCTGCTGGGTATATCCGTCTTTGTAATATAATGTTGCAGCTTCCCACATCAAAAGCTTTTCGTCTATGTTTTTCATATCGTCACCTTCTTTTGTTTATTCTATCATCCATATAGCCTGTATGTCAATTAACATTTGTAATTGACAAATGTTATTGATGGTGATATGATGATAAAAACAAATATAAAGGAGTTTTTGTGATGTTAGTTTCCATGAAAGAGATGCTGACTGATGCTGCTAAGGGACACTATGCGATCCCAGCGTTCGATGTCAGCAATTATGAGATGATGCGTTCCGTTTTGGAGGCTTGCGAGGAAGCGAGATCTCCCGCGCTGCTCCAGGTCCTTGGTGTGGATCTGCAGGGGAGAGCCTTACCTATGATGACTGCCATGGCAAAGGCGGCATCCGAGCTGTATGATATCCCGGTGTGCCTGCATCTGGATCATGCCACCGATCTTTCTTTTATCAAAGCAGCCTGCGAAGCCGGTTTCAGCTCTGTGATGTTTGACGGTTCTGTGCTGCCCTTTGCGGAAAATGTAGCAAAGACCAGAGAAGTGGTGGACTATGCCCATGCATATGGCATCTCCGTCGAAGCGGAGCTCGGTCATGTTGGCAACGCCATGGTCGGCAACGAGGCAGATAAGGTCTCCAACGAGGATCCCGAGGATACCCTGACCGTGCCGCGGGAGGCTGCGGATTTTGTGGCTATGACCGATGTGGATGCGTTGGCGATCGCCATAGGCACTTCTCACGGTGTCTATAGAAAGACGCCCAGCTTGCGCATCGACCGCCTTGATGAGATCACAGCAGTCTGCGACCGCCCTCTGGTCCTCCATGGCGGCAGCGGCACGCCCGACGATCAGATGAAGGCTGCCATCGCCCACGGCATCACCAAGATCAATATCTATTCCGATATCGTGGCTGCCATGAATGCGGCGCTCAAGGAGAAGCTCAATACCATGGAGAATCCTGCCACCTGGCCTGCCTATGTCTTTGAGGATGCAAGGAATGGCATCAAGCGCGTCGTCCATGAAAAGTGCATTGCCTTCGGCAGTGCGGATCGTGTGTAAGGAGCGTGTGCAATGAAAACAAAAGCAGTGCGCCTGTATGGTGAAAACGACTTGAGGATGGACGAGTTTGAACTTCCGGCGTTGAAAGACGGCGACATTCTGATCAAGATCATTTCCGACAGCGTTTGTATGTCTACCTATAAGACGGTGAAGCAGGGGGCCAAGCATATCCGCGTTCCCGATGATGTGGCGGAGCATCCTGCCATCATCGGCCATGAATTCTGTGCAGAGGTCGTCACTGTCGGTGAGAAGTGGCGCGACCGCTTCCGGGCGGGCGACAAAGTTGTGATGTCACCCGTGCTGTCTTACCTTGGCGGTATGCAGACCGTGGGTTATACCTTCGGTCATATCGGCGGTGTCGCGACCTATTGTGTGGTCGATGACCATATGATCGAAAATGGGAAGCTCATCAAGCTGGAGAGCGATGCTTATTTCAGCGGTTCTTTGATCGAGCCTGCATCCTGTGTGATTCGAGGCTTCAAGGCACAGATCCATCTGGATGAAGAATTGATGCCCTACACCAATATCCGTCCCGGCGGAAAAACTGCCATCCTTGCCGGCTGTGGCCCTATGGGTCTGCCTGCGATCGATATCGCACTGCATGGGCCTGTGAAACCCTCTCTGCTGGTTGTGACAGATCTGGATGCTGACCGTCTGGCTCGTGCTGAGCAGCTCTTTGGCAGTGACCCTGAGGTCAAGGTCATTTTCACCAACAGCACCGATAAGGAAGCTCTGATGACGCTGACGGATGGCACCGGCTTTGACGATGTGTTCGTCTATGCTCCCGTGCCTGCTGTGGTGGAGCTGGGTGATGCGATCCTTGGCTTTGACGGCTGCCTCAATTTCTTTGCCGGCCCTCTGGATAAGGCCTTTGGCGCGAATTTTAATTTCTACAATGTCCACTATGCCCAGCATCATGTTGTAGGCACCAGCGGCAGCAACCTGCAGGATATGTACGACATCGTAGAGCTGATCGCACAAAAGCGCATCGACCCTGCAGTCATGATCACCCATATCGGCGGTATCGATGCTGCCATCGATACCACGATGCATCTGCCCCAGATACCCGGCGGCAAGAAGCTGATCTATACCCATATCGATCTGCCCCTGACTGCACTGTCTGACTTCGCGGAACTGGGCAGGACGGATGACCGCTTCCGTGAGCTTGATGCGCTCATAAAGAAAAACAACGGTCTCTGGTCTGCGGATGCAGAAGCCTATCTTTTGAAAAACTTTTAAATCGTAGCACCGCCGATCTTAGGTCGGCGGTGTTTTATGCCTGGATCGCGATACCGCGGAAGCCGGCCTCCATCGCAGCGCAGATCTTTTGCTCCAATGTCTGTTCCGTATCCCAAAGGATGACCCTGCCGGGACTATGTGTATAATTGCAGAAAAGCGCATCAGAATAAAAGCGTGGGCCATCAGGGATCGTATGGATGGCCTCGCCGCAGCCGTCTGGGCAGGGAAGGGTGAAGTGCATACGCATGGGCTCCAGCAGAAGATAACATGATCTTGCATGGGCAGCTTCCTCAAAGCGTGTGCGGATATCACCGCCGCAGATCGCGGATGAGATCAGCAGGGAAGCTTCCGGCAGAAGCTCTCGCCAGACTTCTCGCACCGCGAGCCTATCTCCCTTTTTTGCACATAGCGCGCTCAAATATGGCTCATCTGCACGGTCTTCGGTCAGTACGGCCCAAAAGCCATCTTCCGGAACATCGTGAAGATCGCGTATCTCGATCTTATGCAGATCGAAGTCTTGGCTGAAGAGCATTGGACATCCTACCTTTCCTGTGCTATACTATAGGAACTATATGATGAAGTAGGTATCTCTATGTCCATACCCTTTGTTCCTGATATCATCACCGATGCGTTGACAGACCTGACACCGGAGCTTTTAAAGAGCCGCGGCATCGATTTTCTCATGCTGGATTTCGATAATACCATCGTCCCTTATACGCAAAATGAGCCTTCTCCTGAGATGGAAGCGTGGCTGATGCGGATGCGGGAGAGCGAGATCGGTCTTTGTGTCGTCTCCAACAGTAAGCGTGACCGCGTTGTAAAGTTCTGTGCTTCCAGAGGGATCCCTTGTATCACCCATGCAAAAAAGCCTTTCTCCAAGGGCATCCGGGCATGTCATGTGCAGTTTGGCTTTGAAAAAACTTGTGCCGCATTGGTCGGCGATCAGATCTATACAGATGTGTTGGGCGCGAACTGTGCCGGTGTTGCATCGATCTTGGTGACGCCCATCCATCTCCACAATATCTGGCTCAAGCTCCGGCATGTGGCGGAGATCCCATTTATCGCCATGGGGAGGAGGAATAGACTATGACGAACCTTGAGAAAATGCAGTCCATCCTGACGGAGGATGTCCATGCGCTCCTGCTCACCGCACAGGTCAGCAGACTCTATGCCGCCCGGTATGATGTCCATGAAGGTGTGGCAGTCATCGGCAGGGAGAAAAGCTTTTATTTCACCGACAGCCGCTATATCGAAGTGGCGCAGGAGAATCTGCCGGAGTTCACGGTTCGGGAGATGAACAGGGATCATCTGTATCCGGCGCTTATCAATGAGGCGCTGAAAGAGCTGGGGGCTGTGTCCCTTGGCATCGAGGAGGACTATCTGACCCACGGCGAGTATCTGTACTA
>JAFSHB010000030.1 GCA_017440525.1 Oscillospiraceae bacterium
GATCGGGCGTTGCCCTCTCGGGGCGTCACTTAATTATTCATTATTCATCATTCATTATTCACTTAAATAAAAAGAGGCCCAAAGGGCGCGTTCCCATAAGACAGTATCCGCTTCAAAAACGAGCTTTTTTCCCAATACTGCAAAAAAATGATAGAGCAGGCGACAGCCTTGCTCTATCATTTTTTCTTGTCTTGGAATAAAAATTCTTTATTTTTGAAGTGCTTCGCAGTTTTGCTGCTTGAATTTTTCGTTGTTACAAGGAATAGACACGCAGAAATGCTTTGTGCATTTCAAGCGGATATTCTGAAGAAACAGCGGAAAAGGCTGCGGCAAAACCGAATACCGTCTTATGGGACCGCGCCCAAAGCCTCTTTTTATTTTACTGGTTGATGATGTAGTTGTAAGCGGAGGCCGCGAACTTCATGATGTTGGCATACAGGCCGTAGGTATCGGCGCCGTTTTCCTCAGCACGAGCCACATAGCTCTCCACGGAGTCGGAGTTTACACCGAACACGGTGCCGTCAGCGTTATAGAGCGTAACGGTGACCATCTGTCTGGCATCAGCCAGCACCACATCGTCCACGATGACCTTGTAGATGTCGCCGGAGGAACCGTACTTCTCGAACTCACTGCCTTCCATGCGGACTTCCTTGGCGATGCCCTGGAAGTCGGTGAAGGTCACCATGGCATACATGGAAGCGATGTCCTTGCCCTTCAGACCCTTGAAGAAGGTATTGAGCAGGATGCTGTCCTCCAGACTGAGGTTCGCGCCGTAGATGGTGGCATCCTTCACCTGCTCGTTGGTGCAGGCGACCTTGGCAGTTGCCAGAGCCTGCTGCTCTTCCGTCAGGGCGTTGTTGGCAAGATCTGCCGTGTTGTACTTGAAGTGTGCCTGTGCCGCCGCACCGTAGTTCAGCATATCGATCATCATGACACGGACAAACTCGGTGGTGGTGGAGGAAGCCAAAGCACGACCGGCGTAACCGCGGGCGGAGTCGGAATATGCCTCGTTCAGCACATTGCCGTCGGCATCCTTGATCACGATCACCAGATCGTCTGCCATCTCCTTGGCGGCGATACGGGTGGAGACCTTGTGATAGGTCGTGCCCATGGCACCCCAATCGGCCTGCGGGATCTCAGTCACCTTGGTGGTGCCGTCCGCCATATGATGGGTGACGATCGCCACATTGTCGGTGCCGGTCAGATCAGCCTTCTTGAACAGGAAGTTGACTTCCAGCTCGTTGCCAAGGGTCATGTTGGAGCCGGCAATGGAGAACTTCTGGATCTCAGCGCCGGGCAGACCGACACCGTAGGTGCCATCTTCGTTGTCAACAGGCACATAGCCCTCGGCGCAGTAAGCTGCGTCCACAGGCTTGGAGAAGATACCGCCGGAGACAGTCAGACCTGCATCCGCCAGGATGTCGGCCGCTTCATATTCGCCGGTCCAGTCGGTCTCCTCAGAGGAGAAGGTACCGCCGGTGATGGTGGTAGTGCCTGCGAAGTTGTTGACCGCGCAGTAGACACCGTTGAACTGACCGCCGTTGATGGTGGTGGTGCCCCAGTTGCCGATCAGATAGTCGTTGGTCTCAACAGCAGCATTGAACTCGCCGCCGTTGACAGTCAGGGAACCTGTGACACCGATGCCGTAGGTGCCGCCCAAATTGAAGGTGCCGCCGTTGATGGTCAGGTTGCCCTTCAGGACGATGGAGTAGTTGTCCTCCACAGCCGCGGTGGTCAGGGTGATGCCATCCAGATTCCAGATGTTGTTGCCTTCGACAACAGCCTTGACACGGACGACGATCTCATCGCCTTCCACAGCAGCGGCCACAGCCTTATCAAGGGTCTCGTAGGCATCCTTGCCCACGATGCGGATATCAGCCATGTCGTACTTACAGGTATCGCAGTACAGGTCGCCATCGGTATCGTCACAGCCGACAGCTTCACCTGCATTGTCACAGCCGCTGCACTCGGCAGTGTGGCTGCCCTTGCCATCGGAGACATAGGTCACATCATCCAGCCTGCAGGCCACGGCACCGCCGCAGTTGTCACAGACCAGATGGGTCTTGGTATCCGCGCAGGCTTCGGTGTAGGTATCAGCGAATGCGGCGCAGACTTCACAGCCGGGATCCTCCTCGGTGCAGTCGGCACAGCTCTTGACCACGGTGTGCTTCTCTTCGCCCTCGATGACGACATATTCGGTCTTCTGGACATGCTTGCATGCGACAGCATCGAAGCAGTAGTCGCACAGACCGTTATGGGTATTCACATCGGCGCAGGCTTCGTTGAAGTCGGTCTTATCGCCGCAGTGGACACAGGTGCCCTTGGCATTGTGCTCTTCGACACCTTCGATCTTGTTATAGGTGTAGCTGTAGGCATGGTCGCAGGCTTCGCCGCACTTGTCGCACAGTTTGTCATCGCCCTTGCGGTCCACGCAGGCTTCATAGTTGTCAGCCAGCTTGTCGCCGCAGGTCTCGCAGAAGATCTGCACCTGATGGCTCCAGCCTTCATTGTGGACATACTTGACAGTCTGCACAGCATGCAGGCAGGTCAGGTCTGCACCGCAGACATCGCAGTAGTCATCATCATCTTCATCGGTACAGGCAGTGGCGGTCTCCGCAGTCACGCGGGACAGCTCCTTCTCGTCACAGCCGGCATTGGCACAGGTGGTGATGGTGATCACAGTATGGGTGCGGTCGGCATTGACGATGTAGTCATAGGAGACGACCGTTTCAAGATGCTGGCAGGAGAAGTCCTGACCGCAGAAGTCGCAGGTAAAGCCTTCCACGGCTTCACAATCTGCGGCGGCACCGACAGCATAGACAGCCTCGTTACAGATGCTGCAGAACATATAAGGAGTATGGGTCTTGTTATCACCGTTGGGACGATAGCCGTAGGTGAACTTCTCATCATGGTCGCAAGCCAGATCGGCCTTACACAGGTCGCAGTCATTGTCGCCATCTGCATCCACGCACTTTTCGACGGGGATGGTGGTAGCGGCGGCGCACTTGGTGCAGGTCTTGGTCACAGCATGGGTGCGGTCACCGTTGTCGGTGTAGGCCGTAGCAAAGACGCAGAGCTCTTCGGTCTCAGAGAGCGTCTGCTCGCAGACCGTACACTTGACGGTGGCGGTGTGCTTCTCGTTCTCGCCCTTGGTGTAGGCGGGCTCGCTTGCGGTGCAGTCCACAGTCTCAGTCTCCACATTGCCGCAGTCGGTGCAGGTGGTGGTGATGGTGTGGGTCTTGCCGTCGTTATTGGAAGCGGTGGTAACGGTGGTCTCGGGATGAGAGCACTGATAAGTCACATCCGTGGCAGCGGTCAGCTTCTCATTGTTGGTACCGGTGGCAGCCACGAGAGCTTCCCACTGGGCCTTGTCGCCAAGGAAGTCCACAGAGGACAGGCTGTCGCAGCGGTAGAAGGCGGAATCGCCGATGGACTCAACGGAATCCGCGATGGTGACCTTGGTGGCCAGGATGCAGCGATAGAAGGAACGGGCACCGATATGGGTGATGCCTTCCTCGATCACGATCTCAGTCACATTGTCACGCTGGGCGGACCAGGGCATGCCGGTGAAGGAAGCATAGTCTTCCATGGCACCCTTGCCGTAGATGGTCAGAACGCCGCTGTCGGACAGGGTGTAGTAAACGCCGTCCATCTCGCCTTCGCAGACATCACAGACGAGATCCTGGTCCTCATCGGTGCAATCCACGGTGGCATAGTCGATGTCCAGACCGCAGTTGCCGCAGACCGTGATGACGGTGTGGGTGTTGTTCCCATTGTAGTTGGTGGAGGCAGAAGCCTCATAGTCGGCGTGGATGCAGGGCGTACCGATCAAGCAGTAGTCGCACTTGCCGTCGCCGTTGTTGTCGGAGCAGGCTTCCACATAGGGCTTGCCGACTTCTTCCTCACACTCGGGGCAGTAGTCTACCACAGTGTGGGTATAGAAGATATCACCGGTCTCCTTATTGTTGGGGGAGTAGATCGTTTCGGCGTTGGGATGGTTGGTGCCGTTGCAGGTGATCTCCACATCGCCGCCGCAGAAGTCGCACTTGCCGTCGGCATCTTCATCGCCGCAGGCCTCGGGCTCGGTCTCGGAAACGATGGTGCCGCAGGCGCAGATGACCTGGATGGTATGGGTCATATTGCCGTTGGAGATGACCTTCTCGGTCACGTTGGAATGGGCACAGTCACCGGCATAGTGGATCTTGGCGCCGGTCAGATAGGTATAGTTGGCACCCTTTGTGATGGAGCTCCAATCCTCCTCACTGCTGCCGTAGTAGACATCCTTCAGGCCCTTGCACAGAGCGAAGGCATTGTCACCGATGGCGGTGACGGAGGCAGGGATGTAGACGGTATGGATATTCTGATGGTCGCGGAAGGACAGCTTGCCCACATAGGTGATACCGTTTTCGATCACCACGGTGCGGATGGCCTTGCGATATTCGAACCAATCCTGATCGCCGTCAGCGAAGTCTTCCGTCTCGCCCTCACCGGAGATGGTCAGAGTGAAGGTCATGGGATCGAAGGTCCATGCGGAGGCAAGATAGCTGCCGGAGGGCAGGGTCTTGGTGCAGAACAGCTTGCTGTCGGGCAGATCGTACAGACCGCCGTTGTTGTTCTCGATATTCACGCTCTCCCATTCGCTCTCGGAGCCCATGTAGAACACCTGTTCGATGGCGTTGCAGGTCTTGAAGATCTCCTGGGGGATCTCGGTGATGCCGCGGCCCAGGGTCACGGTGGTCAGCTTGTCACAGGAGGCAAAGGCCAGCTTGCCGAATTCGGTGACGCCGTTGCCGATGGCAAGGGTCGTCAGAGCGCTGCAGCCGTAGAAGGACCGCTCACCGATGTAGGTGACGCTGTCGGGGATGCGGATCTCCGTCAAAGCGGAGTGTGCATTGAAGGCATAACGACCGATGGTGGTGATGCCTTCTGCGATCTCCACAGTCTTGATCGCGCTCTTGTGGGAGGACCAAGGCACTGCGCCGGTGCTCCTGAAGTCAGGCATAGGGCCTGTGCCCTCAATGGTCAGCTTGCCGGTCTCAGCATCGAAGCTCCAGCTCACATCAGAGCCGGAGATCGTGTTGTCGGCCGCTGTGACCATGGGGATCATGCTCAGCAGCATGCACAGAGCCAGCAGGATGGATAACAATCGTTTCATCGTTGGATCTCCTCTTTTCAAAAATATTTTTTCGAGCAAAACTTCGTACCCTACGAATCTATATCATTATAGCATAGGTTACATAATGTTACTATTAGTAATTCTGCTGAAATAACTTGTAACTTTTTGTCACTTTTCGCTCACTTTGCTTTGCCCACATCACGCATGGACAGGCTGATACGCTTTTTCTTCTCATCCACATCCAGCACGACCACATCCACGATATCGCCCACGGAGACCACCTCGGAGGGGTGCTTGATGAACTTATTGCAGACCTTGGAGATATGGACGAGGCCGTCCTGATGGACACCGATATCCACGAACACACCGAAGTCGATCACATTGCGGACCGTGCCCTTGAGGGTCATGCCCGGTTTCAGATCCTTCAGCTCCAGCACATCGGTACGAAGGATCGGAGCAGGCAGATCCTCACGGGGATCGCGGCCCGGCTTCAGCAGCTCCCTGACCATATCGCGGAGGGTGGGCTCACCCACACCGCAGCGTGCGGCGGCATCGGCCCAGCCGATGGCATCCACACGGGCGGTCAGCTCACGGATCTGGCCTGCCGCTACATCCCTGAGGTCATAGCTGCACAGAGTCAAAAGGGTCTTGGCGGCCTCGTAGCTCTCAGGATGGACCCCGGTGTTGTCCAGCACCTGCGCACTTTCCGGCACACGGAGGAAGCCGGCACACTGCTCAAATGCCTTGGGACCCAGCTTTGGCACTTTCAGGATCTGCTTTCTGGTGGTGAAGGCGCCGTTGGCCTCCCGGTAGGCCACGATATTCCTGGCTGTGGTGGCGGTCAGACCTGCCACCTGCTTAAGTAAGCTCACCGAAGCGGTGTTCACATCCACGCCCACAGCATTGACGCAGTCCTCCACCACGCCGCCCAAAGTCTCATCCAGCCGCTTTTCGGGCATATCGTGCTGATACTGACCAACACCGATGGCCTTGGGATCGATCTTGACCAGCTCTGCCAGAGGATCTTGCAGACGGCGGGCGATGGACACAGCACTTCTCAGGTTCACATCGAACTGAGGGAACTCCTCCGCCGCCAGCTTGGAGGCGGAATAGACTGAGGCACCGGCCTCATTGACGATGGCATAACCTACACCGTGCAAGTTTTTGATCATCTCGGCGGTCATGGCTTCCGTCTCGCGGGAGGCCGTTCCGTTGCCGATGGCGATATGCTTGACGCCGTGCTTTCTGCACATGGCAGAGAGCTTGACGATGGCTTCGTTCTTCTGCTTTTCACCGTAGGTGGGATAGACCACGGCAGTATCGAGCACCTTGCCGGTACCATCCACCACCGCCACCTTACAGCCCATGCGGTAGCCGGGATCGAGACCCATGGTCACGAAACCCTTGACAGGTGGCTGCATGAGCAAGGGCTTCAGGTTCAGTGCAAAGTTGCCGATGGCGGCTTCGTTGGCAGAATCGGTCAGGCCACTTCGGATCTCGCGCTCCAAAGAGGGCTCGATCAGACGATCGTAGCTGTCCTCACAGGCAGCACGCACCAGCTCTGTGGCAGAAGATCCGGGCTTCACCACGCGCTTGAAGATGCGGTCCATGGCAAGGTCTCTGGGGATGTCCAGAGAGACCTTCAAAAAGCCCTCCCGCTCACCGCGGTTGAGTGCCAGGATCTGATGGCTCTGGAGCTTGTTGATGGGCTGCGCAAATTCGTAGTAGAGGCTGTAGACACTGTCCTCCTCTTCCTTGGCAGCCTTGGAGACAGCCACACCCTTGACCGGGGCCAGCAAGCGCAGGCTCTTGCGGATATCGGCATCATCAGAGACCATCTCAGCGATGATATCGGACGCACCTGCCAGCGCATCCTCCACGGTCTCCACGCCCTTCTCCGGATCGATGCAGTCCTTGGCCAGCACCTCGGGGGCGGCCAAGTTGGGGCTCTGGGAGAACAAGAGCAGAGCCAAGGGCTCAAGCCCCTTCTCCTTTGCCACAGTGGCACGGGTGCGGCGCTTCTGCTTGTAGGGGCGGTAGAGATCCTCCACCTCCGCCAAAGTAGCGGCATCATCGATGGCGGCAGAGAGTTCGTCCGTCAGCTTGCCCTGATTTTCGATGGAGGTCTTTACCTCCTGACGGCGCTCTTCCAAGTTGCGAAGATACTGGAGCCTGTCCTGCAAGGTACGCAGGGTGGTATCGTCCATACCCCCGTGGAGCTCCTTGCGGTAGCGGGCGATGAAGGGCAGAGTATTGCCCTCGTCCAGCAAGCGGATGACATTTTCGATATGGCTCTCGGGAGCGGACAGCTCCTGAGACAAGATCTGGATGATAGTTGCCATGGTATTCTCCTGTTTTCAAAATTTTGCTGATATTATAGCACAAAGAAAGACCGTTTTGTGGTACAATGTGAAAAAAAGCTGAGGAGGTCCATATGTCCTACGAGATCATTCTGACCGATATCGACAATACCCTCTTTGATTTTGACCGTGGCTCCGCCGCCGGTGTGGAAAAAGTGCTGGAATATTACGGCCTTACATATACCGAAGAGCGGCTGCAGCTGTATCTTTCCGAGAATGACAAGCTTTGGAAGCAGTATGAGCAGGGGCTCATCCCCAAAGATCACATCTTCAAGACCAGATTCCAAACTTACATGGCGCTCTTCGGCATCGAAGCAGACCCCATTTTCGCCAATGACCTCTATGTGGAAGGCCTCAAGGAAAAGGTCTATTTCATGCCCCACTGCAAGGAGTTCCTCGATGCCGTCAAGGGCAAATATAAGCTCTACGCCCTGACCAACGGCGTGACCTTGACCCAGCAGGTGCGGATGGAACGCTCCGGCATGGCCCACTACTTCGACGGCATCTTCATCTCTGAGCAGATGGGCTGCAAAAAGCCGGAGAAAGCGTTTTTCGACAAGGTCTTTGATGCCATCGGCCCCGTTGACAAACGCAAGTGCATCATGCTGGGCGACAGCCTGACATCCGATATGCAGGGCGGCCGAAATGCCGGGGTAGACACCTGCCTCGTGGGTCAGATAGAAGCAGACCCCCGATGCGACTACATCATAAAGGATCTGATGGAACTTCTGCCGATCCTGGAACAATAATAAGAATGATTCTTATTGACTGCCGCACATAAAACTGTTATAATATGGATACCATGATACATGAGGTGACACACATGAACAACAAAGCACTTTGGAACCTGACCTATGGACTTTATCTGCTGACCGCAAGAGAATTCGGGCAAGACAACGGCTGTATCATCAACACCGCTGTACAGGTGGCGGAAAGTCCCGTCCGTGTCAGCATCTCCGTCATCAAGGGCAATAAGACCTGCGATATGATCCGCAGCACCGGCTGCTTCAACCTTTCTGCTATCACAGAGGATGCTCCCTTTGCGCTCTTCACCCGCTTCGGTATGCAGTCCGGCAGAACGGTGGATAAGTTCCAAGGCTTTGAAGGCGTGTCACGCAGTGAGAACACCGTGTACTATCTCACCGAGCATTCCAATATGTATCTTTCCTGCGTGGTCATGCAGGAGATCGATCTTGGCTCCCACATGATGTTCATCGCAGAGGTCGTGGACGGGGATGTGCTGTGCGCCGCTCCCTGCTGCACCTATGCCCATTATCAGTCCGATATCAAACCCAAGCCTCAAAAGACGGAAAAGACCACCTGGGTCTGCTCCGTTTGCGGCTATGTCTATGAGGGCGAGGAGCTGCCCGAGGACTATGTTTGCCCCCTCTGCCTTCATGGTGCAAAAGACTTCGTAAAAGGAGGAAGCTGAATGAAATTATTGGCGATCATGCTTTCGCTGCTCCTGCTGACCGGCTGTGCTTCCACGATGGCAAAGCTGGATGCCGCGGAGGAGGCAGTCGAAAGCAGGCTGGAGATTGCTGAGGATGCTGTTGAAGCGAAGGCCGGGAGCATCACCCCCGCACCTGCCGAGACTGCTGCTCTTACGACCGAGGAGGATGCCGCCGCCATCGCGCTGGAGCATGCGGGGCTCACCCCGGAACAGGCCGAAGGTCTCCGCGTGCGCTATGAGATCGACGACGGCGTGCCGGAGTACGATGTGGACTTCCGCGTAGGCCTGACGGAGTATGAATACACCATCCACGCCGAGACCGGCGAGATCCTGTCCTTCGAGATGGGAGACTGAGAAAAAGGGGCTTTCGCCCCTTTTTCTTCTTTTCTGCCTCTGTACTTGCTTTTTCCCCTTTTCTCTCCTATAATAAGAGCATCTGATCGTAAAGGAGCATCCACAATGAAAAAGCGTATCCTTTCCCTTTTGCTCGTCCTCGTGCTCGTGCTCTCTCTGACCGCCTGCGGCGGAAAGGCCATCTCAGCCCAGAAGGCACAGCAGATCGCAGCCAAGGATGCCGGTGCCAAGGTCGCCGACGCCGAAGGCATGCACACCCATGTAGAGACTGCCGCCGATGGCACGCCCTACTTCAACATCCACTTCTCTGTGGATGGCACGCCCTACAACTACCAGATCTCCGCTTCCGGCGAGATCCTCTCTGTGAGCAACGAAGCCGCCCACTGAGCGCAAAAAGCACCGATCCAAACGGATCGGTGCCTTTTTTGTCATGCCCACAGATGGGCGACCAATGGTCGCCCCTACAAGCACAGACGCACTGCCGAGCATCCTTGTAGGGGCGAGCACCGCTCGCCCGTTCATGTTGCAGAACAGTTACAGCTTCAAGAACTCCTTGGCGTTGAGGCCGAGGACTTTTTCTTTTTCCGTGTCGGTCAGGCGGGACAGGAGGACGCGGCCTAAAATATGGGAGCATTCAAAGGCCGTCAGATCCGTGCCGTAGGCCACGCGGTCTGCACCCACCTTGCTGACGATGCGCTCCAAAGCGCCGTCATAGATGTCGGAGATGGTGGTGTCCAGCAGGACATTGTCACACAGCTTGCAGGCCTCCACTGCCTCCTCCACCGCCGTGAAGCCGGAGTGACCGAAGATGAAGCGGGCGTTGGGGTAGCGGCGCGCCACCGCTGTGGCATCGCGTACCTCAGAGGGCTGCCACGCATGGAACAGCACGGGGAGCCCATGCTTATCGGCATAGGCATAATACTGCTGCATCCCGGCGCAGTCGATGGGGAGATTCCCCTGCACGAAGGGGATCGCCTTCAGGCCGAAGAACCGGTCGTCACGGACGAAGTATTCATCCAGGTCGAATTCGTAGTTGGGGTTGACTACGGCATAGGCCTTGATGCGGTCAGGATGTCCGGCATGGGCCTCGGCGCAGACCTCGTTGCCCCACATCCAGTCGCAGTATGCACCGGGAGAACAGCTGGCACAGGTCACATCGATGCCCAGACGGTCCATGGTATAGACCACAGAGTCTCCGTCATTTCTCGGCTTCTGATACCGGGTAGAGCCGCCCACATGGATGTGGACATCCACCACGAAGGTATCCTTCAGCTCCTTGCTCAAAAATACATGATCTTTCAATTCCATAGTGTACTCCTTAAAGCCTCAGCCACTGCCTGGCATTGCGGCTGAAGATCTTTTCCTTTTCATCATCGGTGAGCTTGCTCATAGCCACTCTGCCGAGGATATGCGAACATTCAAAGGTGATGAAGTCGGAGCCGTACAGCACACGGTCGGCACCGACCTTATCCACGAACCACTCCAGAGCGCCGTCGTAGGTGTCGGAGATGGCAGTATCACAGGCCATGTTCTCACACTGCTTCATGCCATCGATCAGCGCCTGCTTGGCGGCAGAGCCGGTCAGGGCGGCATGGGCCACGATAAACCGGGCATTGGGATACTTTTCCGCCATACGGGTCGTGGCCTCGACCTCCGGTGCGGCCCAGGTATGCACCAAAACGGGCAGACCGCGGCGATCGGCGTAGGCGTAATAGTCCCAAAGCCTTGGATCGTCGATGGAGACCTCTCCCTGACAGAAGGGGATGGATTTCAGACCGATGAAGCCGGGACTGCGCTTGAACCAGCGGTCCGGATCTGCCGCATCATGGGGCGTGATCATCACATAGCCGCGGAGCTTATGGGGATGCTTGTCGAGGCTCTTTGCCAGCTGCTCGTTGAAATAGTCGAAGTCGCTGGCTGTGGCACCGGGGGTGCAGCAGCAGATATCCACACCGAGGCGGCCCATGGCATGGACGATATCATCGCCCCCGGCAGGGCCTGGATAATAGCCGGGGTTTGCACCGTGGTGCACATGGACATCGATCACTTCAAAGTCCACAGGCGCTCCGGCAAAGATATGCTTCGTATAGTCCATAGCTTCCTCCCTACAGCGAGAACAGACCTCTGGCGTTGAGACCGAAGATCTTTTCCTTGTCCGTATCGGAGATCCTTGCAAGGGCGATCTTGCCCATGGTATGGATGCAGTCGAAGAAGCAGATATCAGAGCCGTAGACCACGCGGTCGGCACCCACCTTATCCACCAGCACCTCGATGGCATTGTCATAGGTGGAGGAGATCGCGGTATCGATGAAGATATTATCGCAGGTCCTGGCGACCTCCAAGGCAGTATCTCTTGCCGTCATGCCGGAGTGGCCCAGGATGATCTTGGTGTTGGGATAGCGGCGCGCCACATCAGCGGCGGCTCTCACCTCGGCGCTGAGCCATGCGTGGAACAGCACAGGCAGTCCCCGCTCGTTGGCGACCTCATAGGTCGGGAAATATCTGGGATCGTTGACAGGCGTGCTGCCCTGCATATCGCCATGGATCTTGACACCGACGAAGCCCGGCAGATCCAAATAGGGGGTGATGTCGCAGTCCTCATAAAAGGGATTCGGAGAGGCATAGCCCCAGATCAGACCGGGGTACGCGTCCACAGATGCCGCCACTTCCTCGTTGCCCCACTTCCAGTCACTGGCCAGAGCCGGCAGGGAGGACACGACCACACCGTCCACATTCATGCGGCGGCAGGTCTTTGCCACGGAATCGGCATCATAGCCGCCCAGTTGGAAGGGCTTGTGGGCACCCACATGCCCATGGACATCGAAGATATAAATGCCCTCGAAGGGCTTGCCTTCAAAAATGTACTGTTCCCAATTCATAGCCGCACCTCCCCCAGCAGACGCTCGATGTTGCCATGGGCGATCAGTTCTTTTTCTTCCTTGGAGATATCCGCGAAGCACACCAGCGATACCGCCGCTGTGGCAGAGCCGGTGGGCAGGTTGGTGTTGAACACCAGCCGGTCTGCGGCGTAGTATTTGCAGAAGGTCTCAAGCCCGCGATGGGGCACATAATTGCCGGTGCCAAGATACAGATTGCCGCAGGCATCCAGCACAGGGCCCAGCCAGCGGTTCAGGGCATAGGCGGTGTTGGTGATCACGAAGCTCACATCGGGATAGTCGTGGCAGATCTCATACAGCTCGTCACAGGGTGCTTCGCCGTAGTCGAAGAACACCGGCACGCGGCACTCGGCGGCAAAGCCCATCAGCTCCTTCATGGCGTAGGGCCGGGCGGAGTGGGCAAAGCTCTTGGGCGCGATCCGCAGTGTCCTGACGCCGTTTTCCTTCATGGCATCGCGCAGGGCATCGGCATGGAGGAACTCGTCATAGGTGGCAGGCAGGGCGCACCACTGGGGCTGCAGCTGCGGGATCTGCGCGATCTCCCGGAGCAAAAGCTCGTTGCCATCCTGCGTCTCGCCCTCTCTTGCCACGATGTGATAAGCAAGGGCCCCGTCGATATGGCAGCGCGCCATGATCTCCAGGATCTCATCCGTCTGCCAGGGCATCCCCTCGCCAAAGGCGGCAGGGCGGCCCAGACGGCAGCTCGCATCAAAAAATCTCATCACAGCTCCACCTCCGAGAGCATACGCTCCAGATTGCCGCTTGCGATCAGAGTCTTTTCCTCCTCGGAGATCTCGGCAAAGCAGATCAGAGAGACAGCCGCCGCAGCAGAGCCGGTAGGCAGACCTGTATCGAAGATCATGCGCTCGGCGCCAAAGTACTCGCACATGGTCTTGACACCGCCGTGGACCACATAGTTGCCCGTGCCGATATGGAAGTTGGGGCAATGCTCCAAAATGGGGAACAGCTTGCGCTCCTCGCGGTAGCTGACATCGCTGATGATGAAGTTGACCTTGGGATAGTCTGTCAGCATGGCGTAGAGGGCATCCTCGGAGGCCAGCTCATTATAGGTCATGAACACAGGGATCTTATGCTCCGCCATGGCGTCCATGAACTTGCCCAGCGCATAGGGCTTCAGGGAATAGCCATGGGTCTTGGGGAACATACGGATGGAGGAGACGCTGTTCTCCTTCATGCCCTTCAGCAGCTCCTCCACGCTCATGAACTCACCGAAGGTATGGGGCAGCGCGACCCACTGGCGGAGGAAGCGGCTGTCGCCCTCGGTGTCCTTCAAAAGCTCCATATTGCCGGCCTTCACATCGCCCTCTTTGGCGATGGCATGGTAGGCCACAGCCCGCTCGATCCGGCAGCGGTCCATCAGCTCCAGGATCTCTGCCTTGGTCACAGGCTCGTTCTCACGGATGACACAGCGCCGTCCCAACTGGCATCTTGCATCGATAAATCTCATAACAAATCTCTCCTTTACAGGTCAAAGATCTTTTTGGCGTTGAGACCCAAGATCTTTTCTTTATCCGTATCGCTGAGCTTCGCCAGCGCAAGCTTTCCCAAGGTGTGGATGCAGTCGAAGAACGACATATCAGAGCCGTAGAGCACCTTCTCCACGCCGACCTTATCCACCAGCCATTCGATCGAGCCATCGGGCGCACTGCTGATCGCCGTATCGCAAAATACATTATCATAGCGCTTGCAGGCGGCCACGGCCCGATCTCTCGCAAAGGTCAGTCCTCCATGCCCGATGATCACATTCAGGTCGGGATACCGGCTCGCCACATCGGCGGCACGATCGACCTCATAGGGCATCCACGCATGGAACAGCACAGGCAGCTTCAGACGGTTCGCCAGCTCGAAGGCATGGGCATAGCGGGGATCGTTCTCCGGCGTCTCGCCCTGGATGTTGCCGTGGATCTTCACACCGCGGAATCCCAGATCCTCCTCAAAATAGGGCGTCAGATCGCACTCGGCATGGAAGGGGTTCGGCACGGCATAGCCGAACACTCTGCCGGGAAGTCTTTTGCAGGTATCTTTGGTCTGATCGTTGCCCCGCTTCCATGCGCCGCGGATGCCGGGAGAGAAGGAGACGCAGATGCCATCGACACCCATGCGATCCATGGTATGCACCATGCTCTCGCCGTCATTGGGGCCGAGCTGGCTGCCCTGCTCAAAGCCGATATGGCCGTGGACATCAAACACGAACACACCTTCAAAAGGCTTTTGTCCATAGACCAGTTCCCGGAAGTCCATCACAGCCGCACCTCCCCCAGTAAACGCTCGATATTGCCGTGGGCGATCAGTGCCTTTTCTTCGTCGGAGATCTCGGCATAGCCGATCAGCGACACCGCCGCCGTAGCAGAGCCGGTGGGCAGGCCCGTATCGAAGATCAGACGCTCCGCGCCATAGTACTCACAAAACAGCTTGATGCCGCAGTGGGCCACATAGTTCCCTGTGCCCAGATAGAAGTTGGGGCACTGCTCCAGGATGGGGCCGAGGCGGCGGTTCTCACGGTAGCCGCTGTTGCCGAATACCAGATCGACCTCCGGATACATCTTACACAGATCGTAGCTCTCATCCGTCGTCAGCTCCGTGCCAAGGTCGATGAACACCGGCATATGGCACTGAGCCGCCAGATCCATCAGCTTCCCGATGGAATGGGGACGCAGAGAATAGCCGCAGGTCTTGGGCAAAAGACGCATGGAGGTGACATGATGCTGTTTCATGGCATCAAAGAAGTCCTCCGCGCTCATATACTCCCCGAAATAGGAGGGCAACGCGCACCACTGGCGGATAAAGCGGTCATCGCCCGCAGTCTCCCCGATCAGCGCCATGTTGCCGGCCGGGAGCTCCGATTCTCTGGCCATGGCATGATAGACGATGGCCTTCTCGATGTGGCATCGGTCCATCAGCTCTAAAATAGCTTCTTTGGTGTTGGGGTCGCCTTCACGAATGATACATCGTTCACCGAGCATACATCTTGCATCGATAAATCTCAGCATACGCGTTTCTCCTTTTGCGGGGTCTCAGTCTTGGGATGATTCTATCACACACGGCGTAAAAAATCGACCCCTGCAAAGATTTTTTTCATAAAGAATGTAGGGCGGGTAGACCCCTGCCCGCCGCACACCGTCTGTTTTCCGAATGCGGCGGCCGAGGGTCCGGCCGCCCTACGAATATTTGGTTTATAAGACTTCTGCAGCCACCTTCTTGATGGCGGTGATCACATCTTCCACATCCTGATCTTCAAACTCCGCAGACAGGGAGATGAAGCAGCTCCTGGGCATATAGTAGTTGGCATTGGGGCACATATCCTCGGTGTAGACCACAGGCTCGTCGAACTGGTTGAAGGGGAAGTTGTCGCGGTCTACGGTCTTCTGATGGAAGATCTGGGGGATCATGTACACAGGTCTGCCGCCGTACTGGGCAGAGACCGCGATGCCTTCGGCGTTGAGCGCCTTGTTGAACAGGTCGGCCTTCTCCACGGAGTCGAACACCAGCGTCAGGCTGCAGGCAGCATCGCCCTCTTCATCGATCACGCGCTTGAAGCGGATGCCGGGGATATCCTTGATCTCATCCTTGATGTGCTTCTTGATCTGCTTCATGCGGCCGAGGATCTTGTCCAGCTTCTCCAGCTGCGCCAGCGCGACCGCGCCGGTCAGCTCGCTCATGCGGTAGTTCTGACCGATGAACACACGCTCGGCGGAGTTGGTCAGGAAGCCCTCCTGCTCACGGTACTGGCCCTGATCGTGGTAGCGGACAGCACGCTCGAAGAGCGCATCGTTGTTGGAGACGACCACGCCGCCCTCACCGGTGGTGATGATCTTGTTCATCTGCAGGCTGAAGCAGCCGATATCGCCCCAGGTGCCCATGGGCTTGCCATTGAGGGAAGCACCCATGGACTGGGCAACATCCTCGATGACGATCAGGCCGAGCTTTTTGGCCTCTTCCATGACCTTGTCCATCTGCACGGGGAAGCCGCCCAGAGGCACGGTGATGACAGCCTTGGTATATTTATCAGCCACATCCTTGATCTTGTAGGGATCGATGTTCATGGTATCATCCACATCGCAGAACACCGGCACAGCACCGGCACACACGACAGCACCGGCAGTAGCAAGGAAGGTACAGGCAGGCACGATGACCTTATCGCCGGGGCCGATACCGGCGGCCTTCAGGGCAACGATCAAAGAGGCGGTGCAGCTGGTGACGCCGACAGCGTGCTTGACGCCGAAGCGCTCGCACATGCCCTTTTCGAAATTTTTGACCATGTTCTGGATATCGGGGCCGTAGTAACGGAAGGGAGACCGGGCCTTGATGACCTTGATCAGATTCTCAGCTTCCTCCAGACCGTATTCACGGATGCCGGGCCAGCCTTTATACAGAACTTCCTTGCGGACAGGGGTACCGCCGTACAGTGCCAGTTTGCTCATAGTGACAGCTCCTTTTGTTTTTTTAGTATCTATGCCATCATTATAGCGCGTGTTTTTCTATTTTACCATTGCTATTCATTGGGAGTTGATGGTATAATCAGTATATTTCAAGGCAGAGGTGAAAGAATGGAACATTATCAGGTCTTGCTCAACGAGCATCTGGAAGATCTCAATCCTGTCTTCGCCGGAGAATCACAGGTCGCGCCCGGCTCCGTCAACATCCCTGTGCGCCGCACCATGCTGCTGCACTATGTGGTCTCAGGCAAAGGCTCTTTATACCTCAACGGCAGGACATACCCTGTCCATGCCGGGCAGGCCTTCATCATCCCTGCCGATGCCGATGCCCGCTATGCCGCAGATATGCACGACCCATGGGCTTACCGCTGGATCGGATTCACCGGGACCCTCTCCTCGGCATTCGCGGAGCTGCCGCCGGTGTTCGATGCACCGGAGGACACGCTGTGCCATCTGTGCGACCAAAAAGATCCCGACCCCATGCTGGCCTATCGGCTCTCGGGAGACCTCATGCAGCTCTATGCCGCAGTCATCCGTCCGGAGAAGCAGCAGAAAAACCATGTGCAAAGAGCCATCGACTACATCGAGCTCTCTTATATGGACCCTCTGACGATCTCGGATATCGCCGACTTCGTGGGTCTCAACCAGTTCTACCTCTCCAAGCTGTTCAAGGAAAAGACAGGCCATACCCTGCAATCCCATATCCTCAGCATCCGTCTGGCAGAGGCCAAGCGGTATCTTGCGCTGGGCTACGCCGTCAAGGAGGTCGCATCCCTGTGCGGCTTCAAGGATGTGGCAAACTTCTCCAAGCTGTTCAAGCGGGAATTCGGCATGAACCCGACCCAGTGGAGGATCTGGGACTGGGAGAACGGATGAAAGGAAAGGGCCTGCACCGGGCGAGCAATGCTCGCCCCTACGACCACGCACGCACTGCCGATCTTATATTGGTCGCCCACAAAAGATCCCCAAGACCTTGATGGCCTTGGGGATCTTCTTTATATGGTCCTTACATTTTATCGATCAATGCAAAGACGACCGTTTGCTGTTCTTCGCTCAGTCTGTCCCAGCGCTGGAGCAGTTTCTTCTGCGCATCCGTCAATGTAACGGCATCGCCAGCTTCCGCAAACAGCTGTGACAATGTGATCCCAAAAGCGTTGCAGATCTTCTCCAACGAAGGAATCGTCGGGATCATATTCTTTCGATACCAAGAGGATATGGTCGACTGCGGCAAGCCGGAGCGTTCCGCAAGCTGATACTCAGTCCAGCCTCTTTCTTCTCGATATATGGTCATGGCCGCAAGGATATCTTTCACCATTTGCACCCCGCTTAGTTGTATATATCGTAAATTATACTTCGATAAACCGTTGCATTTTAATCATTTGTATCGTATAATTTTAACGACACACACAACTATCGATACCATACCAAAAGTGGGAGGTGGCATGGATGGACACCTTTACTGTCAGCTTCTTCGGGCATAGGCAGTTCGATCACACTCGTGAAATTGAGACCATGCTTGAAGGAACGGTCACAGAGCTGCTTTTCACAAAAGACTATGTGGAATTTCTGGTCGGCCGCAATGGAGCTTTTGACTGCCTCGTTGCGTCAACAGTCCGCAGGTGCAAACGAACCGTCCGAAATGACAATAGTGCGCTGATCTTGGTACTCCCCTA
The DNA here is from genome assembly GCA_017440525.1 of Oscillospiraceae bacterium. Taxonomy (GTDB): domain Bacteria; phylum Bacillota; class Clostridia; order Oscillospirales; family Oscillospiraceae; genus Avoscillospira. The sequence continues at coordinate 18,311 of JAFSHB010000030.1, forward strand.
TCTGACAGCAGAATACAAAAACAATATCGAGAGCTTCCATGCATACTACGACGAAGTCGAAGTTTGTCCTGCTTCCTCAAAAGCACATTTCAAGGCAGCATATCAAACGAGAAATCACTTTATGGTCGACCGTTCCGATCTGATCGTTTTCTGCGTCCAGCACTTCTCCGGTGGGGCATATCAAACCATGCGATACGCAGAAAAAACAGGAAAACGATATACCGTCCTGTCTGTGAGCCCCGACTACTGATCTCCTGCAGTCTATACAAAAGTACCAGCAGATGGGCGGCCACACAGAGCCGCGCCTACGGCGGTGTTCGGCAGTGCCTGCACCGGACGAGCAATGCTCGCCCCTACGACCACGCACGCACTGCCGACCTTATCGTAGGGGCGACCATTGGTCGCCCGCAAAATGCCCCCGAGCCCTTGACGGGCTCGGGGGCATTATCATGGACATTTATTCGTCGTAGCCGTTGGGGTTGTTGCTCTGCCAGTGCCAGGTGTCGCGGCACATATCGGTCTGGTCGTGCTTTGCTTCCCAATGAAGGACCTCGCGGCTCTTGGTGGGGTCTGCGTAGCAGGTAGCCAGATCGCCGGGACGGCGGGGCGCGATCACATAGGGGACCTTGATATCGTTGGCAGTCTCGAAGGCCTTGACCATATCCAGCACACTGTAGCCGGTGCCGGTGCCGAGGTTAAAGACGGCTTCGCCCTTGTTCTTGGCGGCATGGCTGATGGCGGCCACATGACCCTTGGCAAGGTCCACCACATGGATGTAGTCGCGGACACCGGTGCCGTCGTGGGTATCGTAGTCATCACCGAACACGCTGAGCTTCTCCCGCTTGCCGATGGCAGTCTGGGAGATGAAGGGCATCAGGTTGTTGGGGATGCCGTTGGGATGCTCGCCGATCTTGCCGGACTTATGGGCACCCACGGGATTGAAGTAGCGCAGCAGCACCACGGACCACTCAGGGTCTGCCTTGGCGATATCGCGGAGGATCTGCTCGCACATATACTTGGTCCAGCCGTAGGGGTTGGTGCAGTTGCCTGTCTTGGAGGTCTCGCGCAGGGGCATCTCGTTATCCCCAGAGTAAACGGTGGCGGAGGAGGAGAACACGATCTTCTTCACGCCGTGCTTTGCCATAACGCGGCACAGAGTCATGGTGGAGCCCAGATTGTTCTCATAGTAGCGCAGAGGGATGGAGCAGCTCTCGCCCACAGCCTTGAGACCTGCGAAATGGATCACGCAGTCGATGGCGTTCTCGGAGAGGATCTTCTCCAGCGCGGTCTCGTCGCACACATCGCCCTCATAGAACTTGACGGCAGTGCCGGTGATCTCACGGACACGGTCAAGGCTCTTGGCGCTGGAATTGCACAGGTTATCGATCACGATAGGGGTGTGGCCTGCTTCGATCAGCTCCACACAGGTGTGGCTGCCGATATAACCGGCGCCGCCGGTGACTAAGACATTCATGCGTTTTTCGCCTCCATGACGATCTTGTTCATCTCATCCCACTTGGCTTCCATATCGGAGACCAGCTTGATGTGGGTCCTTGTGCGGTCCAGATTCTGTTCGGGGTAGTGGGTCTTGAAGTATGTATCGCCGTCGAGATAATCGGTGAGGAAGCGCATGCCGCACTCCAGCGTCATCATCTTGGCACCCACAGGGAGCATCTCGATCTCCAGCTCCGTCAGGCTGTCGCCGCAGGCGGAGAGATAGCCGTCGGTGTACATCTTATAAAGCTCCAGATCCATCCAGACGGAGTCCAGATCCTTTTCATCCTCTGCGGCAGTGGATGCGCCGAAACGGATGCTGTCGCCGTAGTCATACAGGGCGGAGCCGGGCATGACGGTATCGAGATCGATGACGCACAGAGCCTTGCGGGTCTCCTTATCCAGCATGACATTGTTGAGCTTGGTATCGTTGTGGGTCACGCGCAGAGGGAGGGTCCCGTCTGCCAGCTTCTCCACGATCTGACCTGCGAACCCCTCACGGGCCATATAGAAGTCGATCTCAGCCTGCACGGAAGCGGCGCGGCCTGCCTTATCCGCCTTCACGGCCTCCCGGAACAGACGGTAGCGGTCCACGGTATCATGGAAATGAGGGATGACCTCATGGAGGGTATGGGCCGGGAAGTCCTTGAGCTGCTTCTGGAACTCGCCAAAGGCGATCGCGCTCTGGCGGAAGTCCTCACCGGTCTCGGCCTGCTGCAGGCAGATGGAATCGGTGATGAACAGGTACACGCGCCAGTAGTCACCCTCAGAGTCGGTAAAGAAGTTCTCACCGTCCTTGGTGGGGATCAGGCGCAGGCAGCGTCTGGGATCGTCAGTGCGGGCGGAGAGATAATTGGTGACAGCCGCCACATTCTCCATCAGCTCCACAGGCTGCTTGAACACATTTTTATTCACGCGCTGCAGGATGTACCGGGCGCCGTCGGCGCCGGGGATCACATAGGTCACATTGATGTGGCCCTGACCGTACCGCTCGGCGGTGGAGGGGACTTCTTTCCAGTCATAGGCCCGCAGGGCCTCGTGAAGTGTATCCATCTTATTACCTCCAAAGATGCGCGGGATAGATGCCGGCATCCTTCATAGATTGGATGGCGTCCAACACGCCGGGGAGATCGTTTTGATAGGTCACGCCGTACCAGCGGGCATCGGAGGGCAGTACCTTGACCGTGCCGGAGCCTTCGGCGATGACAGCATTGGGGATCAGGGGCAGGAAATACTCTGCCTTCATGGGATTCTGGGGCATGGTCTCACGGAGGAACTTTACGAAGTCCTGCTCGAACCTTGCCTTGAGGCTCTCACGGAAGCCCCACATATTCATGGAGACGACCGTATCCTCGGAGACCTCCACATCTTCACCATTTTCGGTGTAATAGACCTTTTCACCCTTGCGCTCGATGGCGGTGCGCTCCACGACCCCGGTGAGGAAGCCGCGCTCATCCACAGAGCACTGACCGCGGGAGACGGAGCCATTCTCCGTCAGGGTATTTTTCAGAAGATAGCCGACCATGGCGTGCTCTGTTTCGGCACGGTCCTCCAGAAGGAACTTTCCCATGGCCTCGAAGGCCTCGCGGCCGTAGAAATCATCGGCATTGATGACAGCAAAGGGCGCATCCAGCTCCGGCACCGCACACATGACGGCGTGAGCCGTGCCCCAGGGCTTGGTGCGGCCATCGGGCACAGCAAAGCCCTCGGGCAGCATATGAAGTGCCTGCTCCACATACTTGAGCTCGATAAAAGGACGGACGCGCTTGCCGATCAGCGCTTCAAAGTCCTGTTCCATTTCTTTTTTGATGATGCACACCACCTTGCCGAAGCCGGCACGGAGGGCATCGTAGATCGAAAAGTCCATTAAAAAATGGCCCTGGGCGTCCATGGGCTGCATCTGCTTGAGCCCACCAAATCGACTTCCCATGCCTGCCGCCATGATCACCAGGATCGGTTTTTTCATAAGGCGCATTCCTCCACATACTGATCTCATTATATATTACTTCCTCTGCCATGTTTTTGCAAGTAAAAATATGGCATATGCGGTTTTTTTGTAATATTTACCAGATGTTCTGACTTTTAACTCTGCAAAATATGACTTTGTTTGGTGATAATTTGTATAACTTTTCAAAAATGTCTTTCTATCCCTCTCGTTTTATGATATGATAAGCGTAAGAATATGCGGCCAATGCGTCGCACCAAGGAGGAACTATCATTATGATCCGTGTTGCTTTGATCGGCACCGGCGCCATGGTCAATTTCCACCTCGACGCCATCGAAAAAGACCCCGATGCTCAGCTGGTGGCTATCTGCACCGCTCATATGGAGAGTGCAAAGAAGTCTGCCGACCCCCGCGGCGTTGCCGCCTATGATGACTATGTGAAGATGCTCGAGGAACTGAAGCCCGATGCCGTCATCATCAATCTGCCCCACTATCTCCATGAGCCCTGTGCCAGGGTCTGCGCCGAGCACGGCTGCCACATCTTGCTGGAAAAGCCCATGTCCACCTCCTATCAGAGCTGCCTGAATATCATCGAAGTCTGCAAGCAGAACGGTGTCCTGCTGCAGGTGGCCCATCCCCAGGGCTTCATGGCCGAGACCAGGATGGCAAAGGAGATCATCGACTCCGGCGAGCTGGGCGAGCTGGTCATGGTCCACACCCAGCGCTCCACCACCTACTACCATGAGAACCGCCCCAAGTGGTTCTGGAAGAAGGAGACCGCAGGCGGCGGCATCTGGATCAACTTAGGCGCGCACTGCCTGGATCAGTTCTGCCAGCTTACCGGCTCCCCCATCAAGTCCATCACCGGCAAGTGTACCTATATCGACGGCATGGATGTGGATGCCAGCGCCAACGCCTTCGTCCAGAGCGAGAGCGGCGTCACCTGCACCATCGCCCTGTCCGGCTACAACTGGTCCCGCAATGACGAATGCACCATCCATATGACCAAGGGCAGCATGAAGCTCCGCGGCTGGGTGGATCTGTACATCTCCCGCGGTGACGACGAATGGGAACAGGTGGACTGCTCCAAGTTTGCCGAGCCCTTCACCTACCAGTGGGAGGTCTTTTCCGATGCTGTCCGCAAGGGCGAAGTCACCAAATGCACCGGCGAATACGCGGCCAACATCCTGTGGGCCATCGAGCAGCTCTGGAAATAAGGACATACATAAAAACCGTTCAGGGAGACCTGAACGGTTTTTCTTTGCAAAAAGGCGGGCCGAGACAGCGCCGAAGTGCTGCCTCGGCCCTTAGGAAGAAGAAGAAACGCATAAAATGCGCATCTCGCAGGTAAGCCGAGCCGGGATATCCCGGCTGCATCTATATGATGCCGCTTTTTACCGCAAAAAGGAATGGTAAAAAGAGACTAAATGTTGTATGAAAGCGTCTAAATACCAAGGAGTATCACAGATGCCACACCGATCACCACGCCTGCCACCTGTTTTTTATCCAGCCACTCCTTGAACACGATGATCGCCGCAATGCCCGACAGGATGATGACACCGCCGGAGACGATGGGGAAAAAGATGATGCCCGGCATGACGCCTGCCAGAAACAGGTTGATCAGGTTGATCGCGCCGTTGGCCACGCCGGAGAGCAGGACGAAGATGGAATCCCTGCTCTTCACATAGTAGTTCTGCACATCCCCCTGCTTTTTGGAGACGAGGAAGAACAGCCACAGGATCACCGCCATCATGATGAAGGTGAAGAACAAAAAGCCGTTGATCTCACCGGCATACCGGGAGCTCTGGTGGATCTGCTGGCACACGCCGACGAGGCCCCACATGATGAAGCCGCCAAGGGTCAGCAGCAGCCATTTGACGGTCATGGCATGCTCGCCCTTTTGCTTCAGGTCCACGCTCAGTCCCACCGACACCAGCATCAGCCCAAAGCCGATCCACTGGGTCAGGCCCGGCCTCTGATCGAGGAAGATCATGCCGTAGACCGTGGGGATGATCATGGTGCCAAGATAGGTAAAGAGGATACTGAAGGACATGGGCCCGCAGCCCATGGCAAGGGTCAAAAACACCTGCGCGAAGATCGTCACCACCGCGAAGATCAAGGCCAGGAGCAGGGAAAAGCCCGACACATGGAACACATTTTTCGTAAACAGGAAAAACAGCACGCCGCCCACGCTCAGCACCGCATTGAACAGATAGGTATCTGCATGGGTCCTGGCGATCCGCTTGCTGAAGTGGTTGGTATAGGCATTTTTGACCGTCTCCGACACGACGGATAGAAGCAGCAGCAGATAGTTCACATCGTTCCTCATTTCTTTTCTGACAGATCACAAAGCGCGGCACATTATATCACGCTTCGGGTCAGTGGGGAATAGATTTTCGTATCATTTTACTGTGATCTCGTCTCATGTTTCGGAACATTTCTCCTGTTTTCGGTAAACGCTGGCGGACATGCCCAATTCTTTCTTGAAACTCCGCAGGAAATAGCCCGTATCGGCATAGCCCACCGCCTCAGCGATCTGGCTCAGGGAGCGGTCGGTATGCACCAGAAGCTCACAGGCTCTGTTGAGCCGAAGCCTGCGGATATAGGAGGCGATGCCCTCCGGCGCATAGGGCTCCATGATGCGGTAGAGCGTAGACTTGGAGATGGAGAACTCCCGGCAGAGCGCCGCGATGGAGACATCCTCTCCCAGATGCCGGGCGATATGCTCCAGCACCGCCTGTGCGAGCAGGGTCTCCGTGGGATAGACCAGCGCCGTCACCACGATGTAGGAGGCAAGGGCATTGACCACGCGGGCAGAGCTCAGCACCTGATCGATGGGATAATAGTGGATGCTCCCCATATGCTCCAGCACCTGCTCCCGGTCAAGCCCATATTCCTCGCCCTTTTTCAAAAGGGCGTGGGCAAAGGCATCCCGGTCCGGCTCGCTGGCGATCTGGCCCAGCATGATATAGCCGATCACAGACACGCCGTTATACAGAGGCGCGACCAGCTCCGTCAGTCCCATGTGGCATTTTTCAATGATCGTCTCATGGGTGGCGGTGCAGGTCTGACACATCCTTGCGGCACTGTCTACACAGCCTGCACAGGCGGCCTCATTCTCACGGAGCATGGCACAGAAGGGCGTGTATTCTTCCGGGTAGGCCAGGATCTCCTCAAAGGAGGTATTGTAGACCGCAACGCGGATATGGGTCAGATCGTAGAACGCACGGATCAGCTCCCGCAGTTTTTCCTTGTCGATCGCAGTCATGTTCGCCCTCCTCTCACCGATGATATCAATGATTATACCATAGCTGTACTACGATCGCCAGACGAATTTCGACCGATCTTTGTAAAATTCGTTTCACTTTCGTTTCGTATTCGCAGTCCCGAAAGGCTCCCCTTGTTTTTCAAGGACAGCTGTCAGCGAAGCTGACTGAGGGGATAAAAATAAAATGTCGCGAAGCGACACCTCAATTATTAGCTTTGCATAAGTTCCGCCGACCGATCGGGCGTAGCCCTCTCGGGGCGTCACTTGATCCTTCAATATTCATCATTCATTATTCATGAAAACAAGAAAGATCCCAAGGGGCAAGCCCTTGGGATCTTTTCTTGTTGTTGGTGCCTGCACGCCCTCTCAGTCAGCCCTTCGGGCTGCCAGCTCTCCCAAAGGGAGAGCCAAGGCCTTGCCTCCCCCTCTGGGGGAGGTGGCACGGCGAAGCCGTGACGGAGAGGGTCAGGCAAA
>JAFSHB010000031.1 GCA_017440525.1 Oscillospiraceae bacterium
CAGGGTGCGCGCGTAGGGCGGGGAATGAGGCGACTGCTGCCTGTGGCAGAGAAAAGGAGCCGAATGAGTGGCCGTGGTCAAAATTGACAGCGAGGAAACGAGCGTTTGTCAATTTTGGATACCACAACAGGGCGGACCCTCGGCCGCCGCTTGCAGGCAGTTACGGGCCGACACGCAGGTCGGCCCCTACGAATATGTACGAACAACGCCGTAGGGGCGACCATTGGTCGCCCGAAAATTTATCCCCTCAGTCAGCGAAGGTGACTGAGGGGATAAATATAAGGTCGTTTACGGTCAGTTTTTCAAGCTGTGCATAGGGGCGGGGATTCGGCCACCGCGCGCGATAAAGCCTTCGGCGCTTTCGGGGTGCACCGGCATGACGGGGGCTTCGCCCAGCAGACCGCCGAACTCCACCATGTCGCCCACCACTGTGCCGGGGGCAGGGATGATGCGGACAGCGGTGGTCTTGGAGTTGACCATGCCGATGGCGGCTTCGTCTGCGATGATGGCGGAGATGGTAGAGGCAGGGGTATCGCCGGGAACGGCGATCATATCAAGACCTACGGAGCAGACACAGGTCATGGCTTCCAGCTTGTCCAGCGTCAGGACACCGGACTTGGCTGCGGCGATCATGCCCTCGTCCTCAGAGACGGGGATGAAGGCACCGGACAGGCCGCCTACGCTGGAGGATGCCATGACACCGCCTTTTTTCACGGCATCATTGAGCATGGCAAGGGCCGCGGTGGTGCCGTGGCAGCCGCAGACCTCCAGACCCATCTCTTCCAGGATGCGGGCAACAGAGTCGCCAACGGCAGGGGTGGGCGCAAGGGAGAGATCCACGACGCCGAAGGGGACATCCAGACGGCGGGAGGCCTCCTGTGCCACAAGCTGACCCATGCGGGTGATCTGGAAGGCGGTCTTTTTGATGACCTCTGCCACCTCATTGAGGGGCTTTTCTTTGCACTTCTGGAGCGCGTGGTAGACTACGCCGGGACCGGAGACACCCACATTGATCACAGTCTCAGGCTCGCCCACACCGTGGAACGCGCCTGCCATGAAGGGGTTGTCCTCCACAGCGTTGCAGAACACCACCAGCTTGGCACAGGCCATGCCGCCGTTGTCACGGGTCCGGTCTGCGGCTTCCTTGATGACCCTGCCCATAAGGGCCACGGCATCCATGTTGATGCCGGCCTTGGTGGAGCCAACATTGACGCTGGAGCAGACGATATCGGTGCTTGCCAGCGCCTCGGGGATGGACTGTATCAGCCGACGGTCGCCGGTGGTCATGCCCTTGTGGACAAGGGCGGAGAAGCCGCCGATGAAATTGACGCCGCAGTCCTTGGCGGCTTTATCCATGGCAAGGGCATAGGGGGTGAAGTTTTCCGCCTCGCAGGCATTGCCCACCAGCGCGATGGGGGTCACGGAGATGCGCTTGTTGACGATGGGGATGCCCAGCTCACGCTCGATCTGCTCAGCGGTGGGCACCAGCTTTTCCGCGCAGCGGCAGATCTTGTCATGGACCTTTTGGGCGCTGACCGTGATATCGGGATGGGCGCAGTCCAAAAGGGTGATGCCCATGGTGACCGTGCGGATATCCAAGTGCTGATGGGAGATCATATTCACGGTCTTCATGATGTCTTTATGGGTGAGAAGCATATGTCGCTCCTTTCAGTCGCAATGATGAAATGACCGGGCGAGCGATGCTCGCCCCTACGATGATGTTTGGCAGTGCGATCCACACTGTAGGGGCGAGCATTGCTCGCCCGGAGAAGGCTGCGGAGATCCAGGAAAAGCGGAGCCAATGGCCCCGCTTTTTATCAGATCCTGTGCATGGCCTGGAAGATATCCTGGCGCTGGATGCGGATGGAAAGACCCATCTCCTGCTCCTTGGCGGTGAGGATCTCAGAGATCTCATCGAAGGTCTTTTCGCAGGCGGTGGTATCCACCAGCATGATCATGGTGAAAAAGTCCTGCATAACAGTCTGGCTGATGTCCACGATGTTGATCTTCAGACCGGCCAGCGTGGTGCAGACCTCACCGATGATGCCGACACGGTCCATGCCGACCACAGTTACGATGGCTTTCATGGCGTGACCTCTTAGTAGGCGATCTTATCAGCCAGCCACTGCTTCAATTCGCTGATCGGAACACGGACCTGCTCCATGGTGTCGCGGTCGCGGATGGTGACGCAGTTGTCAGCGGGGGTGTTCTCGTCGCCAACGGTCTCGAAGTCAACAGTGATGCAGTAGGGCGTGCCGATCTCGTCCTCACGGCGATAGCGCTTGCCGATGGAGCCTGCTTCGTCGTAATCGACCATAAAGTCCTTCTGCAGCATATGATAGATCTCGGTGGCCTTGGGAGCCAGCTTCTTGCTCAGAGGCAGGACAGCGGCCTTGAAGGGCGCCAGAGTGGGATGGAAGTGCATGACCACACGGACATCGTCGCTGCCGTCCTTGTTCTTGCCGACGACTTCCTCATCGTAGGCTTCCACCAGGAAGGCCAGGGTCACGCGGTCGGCACCCAGAGAGGGCTCGACGACATAGGGGATATAATGCTCGTTCTTCTCCTGATCGTAGTAGGTCATATCCTTGCCGGAGGTGGTCTGATGTGCGTTCAGGTCGAAGTTGGTACGGGAGGCAACGCCCCACAGCTCGCCCCAGCCAAAGGGGAAGACGAACTCAAAGTCGGTGGTGGCATTGGAGTAGTGGCTCAGCTCCTCGGGGTCGTGGTCGCGGAGGCGGAGGTTTTCTTCCTTGATGCCGAGGTCAAGCAGCCATTTGTGGCAGAAGTCTTTCCAGTAGGCGAACCATTCAAGCTCGGTGCCGGG
>JAFSHB010000032.1 GCA_017440525.1 Oscillospiraceae bacterium
GGCATCGACCTTCTGCTTCAGCTTGTTGATCTGCAGGAACATGGGCTCGTAGACGGGAGTGACGCAGGCGCCCTTGTAGAACTTGGGAGTCGCGGACTTATCGGTGATCTCGCCGGAGTCCTTATCGACAGTGTTGCCTGCCAGAGGATTGCCGCCGCAGTCACGGCCGGTCTCTTCCATGAGGGAGAGCATATTCAGGATGCCGACGGAGTCCAGATCGTAGACGGGCTTGGACTGGGGAACATCGCCAACGGTGGGATGGTCGCCGGTCAGCGCCAGCATGGTGTCGATCCCGAAGGAGTAGGCAGAGAGCATCTCAGCCATGATGACCATACGGCTACGGTCGCGGCCGGTCATCTGGATGATGGGCTCAGCACCGGCCTGCTTCAGCTTGATGCAAAGGCCCAGAGAGGTGGCCTTCATGGAAGCAGACTGCATATCGGTGACATTGATGCCGTGGACCTTGCCCTTGAGGAGCTCAGCGTCCGCCAGCTGGTGGGTGAAGTCCCAACCCTTGGGAGGCGCCATTTCAGCGGTGACGCCAAACTTGCCGCTATCAAATGCTTCTTTTAACAGGCTCATTACTTCTTCCCCCTAATGTTGATCGTTCTGGGATAAGCAACATCCTTATAGCCCTTGTCCTTGCGGAGGGTGGACAGCTTCTCCAGCTCATTGGTGTCCTTCAGACGGTTGTAGATGAGGATCCATGCACAGTCATTCTCGGGATTGACTTCGCACTTGCCGTTCTTCGCGCCGCCGCAGGGGCCGTTGACCAGGCTCTTGGCGCAGCGGGAGATGGGGCAGACACCGCCGGTGGAGCCCAGCACGCAGTCGCCGCACAGATGGCAGGCTTCCTCGAACAGGCCCAGCTTCTTGGCTTCGCCCAGGAACATGGTGTTGTTGGAGGGATAGACAGGCACATTGATGTTGGCAGCCACGACCTGCACGCCGTCGCCGCAGGACATGCCGATGACACAGTCCAGAGCCTTATCCTGGAAGGGCTTCAGCACGCCCTTGACCATCAGGTTCATGCAGCAGAAATCGGACACACCGGTGATGACGACTTCCTTGCCCTGAGCCTCCAGATACTTCTTCAGCTCCTCCACTTCCTTGGGGCCGCCGGTCGCACAGGCAGAAGCGCAGCTGTTGCAGCCGACGATACCGATGCGCTTGGCGTTGCCGACCATAGCCATCAGCTCTTCGATGGGTTTCTTCTGAGTAATGATCATAAAAATGTTCTCCTTTCCGGCAAGTCTTACCTCGTCCGGTAAATAGATATTTCCATACTTATTAAGCATACCGCAAACCGACAGAAAATGCAAGAACAATTCAATGGATAATTGATAATATAAAAGCAGATCTCGGGACGATGCACCCCCAGGATGCTTTGTCGCCGCTTGCAGCGGCTCGGGCGTGGTATCGTCCCCTACGAACGATCGATCGACACTGTAGGGGCGGATGCCCACATCCACCCGCAGATATCAATTCATAAAATGTTTCATTGCAAAATAGAACACTATATGATAAAGTGTATAGGTCAGAAAGGAGGAAAAGAATGAAACGATTTGCAGCATTGCTATTCGTTCTGCTGTTGGTCCTTACCGGCTGTCAGGGAAAGACCGTGATGGAAGGTGATGGAGCAAAGATCTCCAACATGGAGTTCGCTTATCATTACTGGACGGAGATCAATTCCTCCAAGGAAGCCCTGCAGGAGCAGGTAGATATGAGCAAGCCTTTGGACGAACAGATGTATGACGAAACGACGACCTGGCAGGACTATCTGATCGATCAGGTGCTGGCACAGGTGGAGGAGACCATGGCGCTGGTATTCGCCGCACAGGATGATGGCTTTGAAATGCCGAAGGACTACGAAGAGAGCCTGGACGATGTGATCGTGAATTTTACCGATGCTGCCATGGGCGGGGGATATAAAGACCTGTCTGCCTATCTGAAGGACATCTACGGCAGAGGTGCCGATGAGGAGAGCTTCCGCGCATATCTTTACAACACCCATCTGGCGACAGCCTATGCCGATGAGCTCTATGCGCGCAGTGAGCCCACCGAGGAAGAGGCGCTGGCGTACATGGAAAAGAACCCCGGTGCTTATGCCGACAGCGGTATCGAGCAGGCCCTGCAGGATCTGCACAGCGAGGATTACAACAACGCGATCATGACCGCCATCAACAGCTACACCTTCACGACGCACCGAGAGAACATCCGTATCACCGCCCCCAAAGGGCTTGATGAAAACTAAGAAAGTGAGATCCCAATATGAGTCTGAATGAAAATCAGGAATTTGAGACTGTGGAAGAAATGACAGACGCGGTCGAAGAGACCATCGAAGAAGAGACCGAGGAGGTCGCGGAAGCGATCGAAGAAGAAACTGAGGAAGAGCTGTCTGCTCCCGCAAAGAAGAAGTCTCCTGTTGCCGCGATCATCGCGATCGTGGCGCTGATCGCTGTGCTGGCAGTGGCTGCTGTCTTTGCCGTCAAGCACTTCAATAAGGCGCTGGAGGAAGAGACGGCCGAGCCCATCGTGGAAGTCACCGCCGCCCATCACACCAACGCCCACGGCTATCCCAGCTGGTCCATCCACTACGCCATGGATGAAAACAGCAATGTGACCTATTCCTATCTGGACGAGAACGCCCAGACTATCACCCTGACCTCGGATGAGGTCAATACCAAGCTCAACGAGGTAGTGGCCACCTGCGGTGAGATGACGCTGGACAACCGTATGCTCCAGTACTACTACTCCGACAGCCTCAACAGCTTCTATAATCAGTATTACAGCTATATCTCCTATATGATGGATACCAACGCGCCGCTGGACTCCCAGATGGATACCTCCAACGGCAACGGCACCACCACCTGGCAGAACACCTTCCTGCAGAGCGGTCTGGACAGCTTCTATTCTGTTGCCGCTATGGTGCAGGAAGCAGAGAAGGTCGGCTTCGAGATGAGCGAGGATGACGCCGCCTACCTCAGCAGCATGCAGGATCTGGAGACCCTTGCTATGATGTACGGCTATCCCGATGCCATCACCCTGATCAAGGCCCTCCTTGGCCCCATGGCTACGGTGGAGAGCTATCAGCAGTATGCCGAGGATATGTATATCGCAGAGTGCTATGCCGCCTCTCTGGCAGAGGCCATCGAGATCACCGATGAGGAGATCGAGAACTACTACGATGTCAATGAGAGCACCTTCCTGGCTCAGAACATCCAAAAGACCGACAAGGCGAACATCGATGTCCGCCATATCCTGATCCAGCCCGAAGCCGCCGAGGACGGCACCATATCCGAGGAAGCATGGACTGCCGCCGAAGCCAAGGCACAGGAGATCCTGGATGGCTGGAAGGCAGGCGAAGCCACCGAGACTTCCTTCGGCGATCTTGCCGAGGAGCATTCCACCGATACCGGCTCCAGCTCCATGGGCGGTCTGTATGAGGATGTGTACCCGGGTCAGATGGTCACGGAGTTCAATGACTGGTGCTTCGACGAAGCTCGTCAGACCGGCGACACCGATATCGTAAAGACCACTTACGGTTATCACATCATGTACTTCGTTGCCAAGAGCGAGGATGTGTACTGGAAGACCCTGTGTCAGGAGGCCATCCTGAGCGAGAAGGTCATCGCCATGCGCGATGCCATGCTGGAAAACTACGAAGTCACCGCCGACACTGCCAACATGATCTTGCTGGATGTGTCCGTCGCCACCAAGCCCACCACCGCTGAGACGGCAGAATAAACCAAATAACAAAAAACGACCCGATTTGCCGGGGTCTCGTAAAACAGTTAGATCCTCCCTATGACGATTTATCATAGGGAGGATCTTTGTTTACTCTTTCGATGCGGAAGCATCCAAGGCTCCCTCTGATGAGGGAGCTGTCAGCGAAGCTGACTGAGGGAGAGAATTTTGCACCAAACGATCAACATACTCACATACACCGCAGAAATTTCGGTCAATATCCAAATTGCAGATCCTTGCTACCGTTAGGTCCATGGCACTCAGATCATAGGTCCGCTGTTCATCTTTTTCTGCCTGTTCCGGTGTATAGTGCCCTCCACCGTCAAGTTCAATGACCAGTCTCGCTTTTGCACAATAAAAGTCTGCGATATAGTTTCCGATCGCTTTTTGCCTTTGAAAACGCACCGGATAGTTTCGCAAAAAATCATACCACAATTTTCGTTCCCAAGGGGTCATATTTTTTCGCAACACCTTGGCCAGAGGGATGTTCTCTTTGTTGTAGGCTTTCATGTTCTCTCCCTCCGTCAAAAATCAAAGATTTTTGCCACCTCCCTCATCAGAGGGAGGCTTTGGTGCGGTATAAAAACGCATATAACGCAATACACCAAACGGTGTATAGAAGTGCGCCCTTATACCTTTTCAATAGGCTTAGAATTCACTTTGACTGTGTCTTTTTCTGAGTTTTGTTTGCATTTTTGCTCTTGCGATTCTTTGGAACAGGCTTGACACACCAATACCCTGCACAAGTCTTTCTCTTAGGTGAGAATTCATCGTAATATGTGCAATAGATCGTGCCTGCACCTCTTTTACTATGCTTGCACCTCTCACAATCGCAAGCAATTCGTTCTGCCTTTTTCACATGGATAATCACATTGGTTTCTACACCTGTACTACCCTTCGCCATACATTCCTCACCTCTCAAATCCTGTTTATTCTTGTTTTTATTTTATCACACTTTAGCAACATATACAACAACAGTCCCGACAGCACACTCTGTCGGGACTGTAACTGTTTTATGAACCACCGGTTTTTGGGTCGTTTTTTTTGTGGGTCCACGGGCCGACACATGGGTCGGCCCCTACGAATGCACTGTCGATCAACTTCGTAGGGGCGGACAGTTTGCTCAGAACTTGACTTCCGCCACACGCAGGCACAGGGCCGTGCCGTAGAAGTAGCCCTTGCAGTCGATGGTCAGCACATCGCCCTCCTGTGTGAATTTGGCTTCTTCGCCGTTGTCCATCCATGTGATGGACTTGACAGGGCGGTCGATATGTTCCAGCTTCTTGATGCCGGTGTCGCCCAGCTCCAGAGAGACATTCACATCGCCGGTGGACTGACCGGGATCGAAGCGGAAGAAGTAGGCTGTGTCAGGGTCGTTCACATCCTTCAGGAAGAACTCCCGCTTGTCGGCATAGCGGATGTAGGGACGGCCGTTGTAGATGGCTTTGCCGTAGCTCTGCATCCAGCGGCCGATGCAGCCCATGGTGGCGGCCTGCATGGGAGGTACGGTGCCGTCCGCGGCAGGACCGATGTTCAAAAGGAAGTTGGCGCCCACCTTGCGGCATTCGCACAGCTCCTCGATCAGCTGCTTGACCGGCTTGAAGTTGATATCGTCTGCCGCGCCCCAGTGGTCGCACAGGGTCTGGCACATCTCACCGGTGACATATTTGGTGCGGCCCGTCAGATCCACAGGCTCTGCCATGCCGCGCTCGAAGGTGACGCAGTCGATCTCCTCCGCGCCGAGGGCACCTCTGGCGGAAAGACCGGTGTTGTTGACGATGATGGCCTGCGGCTGGAGACGGTGGATCATCTGATACAGCTCCTGCTCGCGCCAGTCGGCATCGGGCTTGGACCAGTTGCCGTCGAACCACATACCGCCGATCTTGCCGTAGTGGGTGCAGAGGATCTCCACGGACTTGAAGAGGTAGTCCAGATATTTGTCGAAATCATCGTTGAAATCGGGATGCCACCAGTCGAGAGTCGTATGGTAGAACACCGGCACGATATCGGCCTTGCGGCACGCATCCACGAACTCTGCGATCAGGTCGCGGCCCACAGGGCTGTGGGGGGCATCGTAGGTGTTGAGGCCTCTGGTGTCGTAGAGGGAGAAGCCGTCGTGATGGCGGGTGGTCAGGGTGATGTACTTACAGCCGGCAGACTTCGCCACATCCACGATATGCTCCATGGAGCCGATGGCGCAGGTGTCGAAGAGCTTGACATACTCCTTCATATCCATCTTGTGGATCTCATAGACCCATTCTCCCTGACCAAGCTGGGAATAAAGACCCAGATGGACGAACATACCGAAGCCCAGCTGCTCGAAATCCTTGATATACTGCGGCGCAACAGGAAGTGTAGACATAGTGCTCTCTCCTTTTTGTTTCTGGAAAAAAGTATAGCACACCCAGGGATAAATGTAAATGAAAAGGCCCTCTTAGTCTCGCTTCGCTCGCCAGCTCCCCCAAAGGGGGAGCCAAGCCCTTGCCTCTCCCTCTGGGAGAGGTGGCACGGCGAAGCCGTGACGGAGAGGGTCATTCATATCTTAGGGCATCGATGGGATCCATCTTTGCCGCTTTGTTGGCAGGATAGTACCCAAAGAACACGCCGATCGCCAGAGAGAACACCAGAGAAACGATGATGCCGCTGACAGAGGGCACGGCGACTGCGCCCATAAGGTGAGAGGCCAGCAGACCGCCTGCCACACCGACGATCACACCGATCACGCCGCCCAAAAGGCACATGATCATGGCTTCCACGATGAACTGCATCCGAATCGATTCATTGGTGGCGCCGAGGGCTTTTCTGGTGCCGATCTCACGGGTGCGTTCCGTGACGGAGACCAGCATGATATTCATGACACCGATGCCGCCGACGAGCAGGGCGATGCCTGCGATCACGGAGATGGCGGTGACGATCGTATCCATCATATCCGACATGACGGACACCATGGATGCCATGGAGAATGCCGCCACATCGAAATAGCGGTTGGAACGGTAGTAGCCGCCCAGATAGTTCTCGATCCTTCCTGCCAGTTCGTCGGGATCGGTCTCGGTGGAGGAGACGATGGCGATCGTTTGATAGTTCTCGCTGTGGTTGAAGGCCTGCGCCGTGGTCAGAGGGATATAGCACTCCGTGCCTGATACGCCCATCATCATGGCAGTGGGATCGTCCACCTGCTCGTAGATGCCAACGATCGTGTACTCTGCCTTCTGGTCTCCGAGCTGACAGGCGATGGTCTGTCCGATCGCTTCCTCATAGGGTATATCGAAGATATCATCGATCAGCTCGCTGCCGACGACCGTTACATCCCTGCCGGAGGAAGCCTCGTCCCCGGAGAAGAGCCTGCCGGCCAGCAGGGTCTTTTCATTGGCCGTGAAGTAGCCCTGACTGACACCGGTGACGGTGATGGAGGCGGTACTGTGACCTTTCTTCACCTCGCTCTTTCCCACGCTCTCGGAGATGGAGACAGCTTCGATCTGGGAGGGGAACTCCTGCAGGAGCGCCGTGATCATGTCATTGGTGATGCAGTCTCTTTCCTCCAACTGCCTGTTGTGCTCCACCGCGCCGAACACGATGCCGTCCTCCCGCTTTTCTTCCTCATATTCGCGGGCCTGCACCATCACATTGACATTGTTGACACCCATGGACTGCATGGAAGATGCAACGGTGCCGGTGACGGAATCGCCCACGGTCATGATGGCGATCACGGCGGCGATGCCGATGATGATGCCGAGCATGGTGAGCAGGGCTCTTGACCGATTGGCCTTCAGGCTGGAAAGGGCCATTCGGATATTCTCCATCCCCATCATATGCCTGCACCTGCCCTTTCTCCCGTGATCGAGCCGTCGCGGATGGTGACGATCCGATCCGTCTCCTCGGCAAGCTCCGGGGAGTGGGTGATCAGCACGATGGTCTTGCCCTGCTCCTTATTGAGCCGGTGGAACAGGTCCATGACCGTGCGGCCTGTGACGGAATCCAATGCGCCGGTGGGCTCATCGGCAAGGATGATGGCAGGATCGTTGGCCATGGATCTGGCGATCGCCACGCGCTGCTTCTGACCGCCGGAGAGCTCCTCCGGCAGATGCTTCATGCGGTCGCCCATCTCCACCCGCTCCAAAAGCGCTTTTGCTCTGCGCGTGCGCTCCTTCGCCGGGACGCCGCCGTAGAGCATGGGCAGCTCCACATTTTTTAAGGCGGTGGTCTTTGCCACCAGATTATAGGTCTGGAACACGAAGCCGATCTTCTGATTGCGGATGAAACTCAGCTCACGGTCTGTGGCCTGTGATACATCCACGCCGTCGATGATATACTCGCCCTCTGTGGGGCGGTCCAAAAGCCCGATCACATTCATCAGCGTGGTCTTGCCGGAGCCGGACGCGCCCACGATGGAGACGAACTCGCCCTCGCGCACATCCAGATCGATGCCGTTGAGGATCTGCAGCTCATTGGGCTGACCGATGTAAAACCGCTTGACGATGTTTCGAAGATGTAAGATGGTCTTCATCTCAGCCTCCCTGTCCCATGGCGCTCATCTCCATCATCTCGGAGAAGATATCGGTGGCCTCTCTGGAGATGATGCGGATGGTCTGCCCCTCCTGCAGATCGCCTGCGATCTGGGTGTAGTAGCTGCTCTCCATGAGCACCTCCACAGGGACGATGGTGGTGGTCTCGTCATCGTTGACTGCTTCCACGAAGGTATTGCCGTTCTCATCGGTCTGCACCGCGTTGTAGGGAACGGTCAGTGCATCCGCTTCCTGACGGATGATGATGGAAAGGCTGGCGGACATATCCAGACGCAGGCGGTCGGTGGGCGTATCTACGCTGATGCGTACCTCATAGGTGGGGTCGGTGGAGGCGGTGGTCATACCGGTCATGGAGGCTGCCACGGCGGTGGCGGTGGGTGCCACGAATACCACGGTGCCTTCCAGCTCCTGCTCTCTGGTGGCGTCGGTCTTGATCAGGACCTTCTGCCCCTTTTGGATGTCGGGGATATCATATTCCCCGATCTGGGCTTCGATCTCAAAGGAGGAGCAGTCCTGGATGGTCAAGATCGCGCCCTGCAGATAGGTATCGCCCTTTTCATAGTTCACGGCAGTGACGATGCCGGAGATGGGTGCGGTGAGAGAGCCCTTTTCCAACTGCTCGGAGAGG
This sequence comes from Oscillospiraceae bacterium, assembly GCA_017440525.1. Lineage (GTDB taxonomy): Bacteria > Bacillota > Clostridia > Oscillospirales > Oscillospiraceae > Avoscillospira. The sequence goes on from JAFSHB010000032.1 coordinate 8,899, forward strand.
GCATCCACCTGCTTCTGCTGCTGATCCGTGTTGACGGAAAGGGCGGTGGACTGCTGGGCGGCCTGTGCCGAGGCCACGGTGCTCTCGCCGGAGGCCACGGTATTCTCATAGGTGCTGATCGCCATCACATAGCTGTCGTAGAGCTTGTCGATGCTGTCCTCCATGGTCTCCCGGGCAGCCGTGGCCTGCTCGTAAGCGGCTTTGGCAGCTTCGGTCGCTGCTGACTGCGCTTCTATGGTGGGATCTTCATCCTCTAAGCCGCGTAAGATCTCCTTTTCATCTTTCCATGCCCGGTAAGCATCCTCCTCGGCCTCCTCCAGATCTTCCAGATCCTCGATCGCGCCCACATAGGCATCGTAGGCGGACTTCATCTGACTGTAGGCGGCTTCTGCCTGATAGTCTGCACCGCGAAGGGCGTCCTCCACCTGCCGCTGGGCATTCTGGGCGGAGATGCCATACTGCCCCTGGGTCTGGCCCAATGCTCTCTGGGCTCTGGCAAGATCCTCAGCGATATCCTCTGTGTCGAACTGCACGATCACCTGTCCCTCTTCCACCGTATCGCCAACTTCCACGGGGATATCTGCGATCTCCACATTGGTGAGGGTGGTGGTCACATCCTTGCGCTCCGCGCTGATGACCTTGCCGGTGGCGCCGATGGAGCGGGTCAGGGAACGGACGGAGACCACATCGGTCTGCATGGCGTTCATAGCCGCTTCCATTTTCTTTTTCGCAGAGCTGACGAATATGGAACAGGCGCCGAACAGCACCGCGATGACCACGACCGTCACCGTCAGCCCGATCCACAGCTTTTTCCTTGACTTCTTCGGTTTGACCGCTTCCATAAATAAGACACCTCATCTCACATATTTCAGTCCATCATAGCATTTTTCTCTGTCGATCGGGTGAAGGGTCTGTGAATGTTTGGTGACAATTCGGAAACAAAAGGATATGTTTTTTATTGTCGGTCCCACATTTGTGCATATTTTCCACCTTTTTTTAGCAGTTCTTCGTGTGTGCCTGTTTCTACGATTTGACCTTGCTCCATAACATAGATGCGATCACAGTTTTTAACGGTGCTCAGTCGATGGGCGATGATAATGCAGGTGATGTTGCTGTCCAAGTGGGAAATGGTATCCTTGATCGCGTTTTCTGTGATCGTGTCCAGATTGCTGGTGGCTTCATCAAATATCAATATTCGTGGCTTTCTCAGTAATGCTCTCGCAATAGCCAGTCGCTGCTTTTGTCCACCGGATAGTTCGCAACCATTTTCTCCGAGCTTCGTATCATATCCCAACGGAAGATGCTCTATAAAGTGGTCGGCCAATGCTAAATGACAAGCATATCTCATTTCTTCTTCAGTTATATTTTTTTCTCCCAATAGCAGATTTTCTCTGACGGTATCGGCAAACAAAAAAACCTCTTGGGATATATAGGATATTTGTTCCCGAACACTTTTTTGAGACAATGTGCTGATGTCTGCGCCACCGATAAAGATAGCACCGTTTTCCGGCGGATAGAATCCCATTATCAGCTTGGCCAATGTTGTTTTTCCAGATCCGCTTTCTCCAACAAAAGCAATTGTTTCTCCTGCGTTGATCGACAGAGCTACTTTGTGCAACACACGCTCTCTGTTTCCATATCGAAAATCTAAATCTTCGATACGGATATCGTTTGCGCAAATAGTCTTTTGTGCGATAAGCCTTTCTGGTGTTAGATCAAAAATATCATTGAGCCTTTCCGCCGTGATTCCGGCTGTTAAGAATTGTGGGATAAATCCGATCAATCTCTCGACTGCCCCGAGAGAATAGACCAATAGAGAATAGTATGTCAGCAAGGTCCCTATGGAGAGGACATTGCGAGAGACCAGTATCATGCCGCACCATAACGAGCCTACGATTCCGACAGATGTGATCAGATTCGCAAGAGAACTCTGTGCAGTATATAGCAAAACACCTTTTACAGTTTTGTTTGTGTATCTTTCAAATGTCTTTTTTGTTCTTTCTTTGATCAGATCTTCCGCACAGAATGCTTTGATCGTTTCAAAGCCTCTTATGGCTTCATTGAAATTTGAGGATACTTCTGCACAGTCTTCCATCAATTTGCGATTTGTTTTTTCTATGCTCTTAAAAAAGCATGCTACGACAGTCACATATAACAGGACGATCAGCATGGATATGGAAAAGAGGTATCCGCTGATCGTCAGAAGCGCGATACTGCAAGCCAACAAGATCAAGACATCCAACACCAACGACAACCCGGTACCGGATACTAATTGTGTGATATTGGTGGCATCATTGAAACGAGACATCAGTTCGCCGGTCCGTCTGTTGAGGACATCCTTTAGCGGAAGGCTTATCAAATGATCGAAATAATCCGATACAAGAGAAACATCAGCTCTTCTTGATAACAGCCCCAACAAATGACCGCGCAGAATCTCTCCTACCATACGCAGGACATACGCGCCTATAACGGAACAACATATGTTTGTCAGACCGATGTTCAAAAAACGCGCATCTCCCGAAGTCTCTATCGCATCAAATAACATTTGGAAGATAAACGAGCCGAAGATCCCGATCGCTGCGATCAAGACAGATACACCAAAGATCAGGAGCATCAGAGGGTATTGGCGTGTGATCAACGAGAGATACCGTTTCCCTTTTCCTTTTTTATAGTTGCCCTCTTTTGAGTTCTCGGTTTTTATAATATTAACGATATGACCAGACCAAACAGCTGCAAATGCACTGTGACCCATTCTCTTTTTTCCATCTGCGGGGTCGGCGATATATATCCAATTTTTTGATATTTTATAAACTACAACATAATGCTCAATGCCGTTGGCAACGATTCTTGCGATCATCGGCAGTTTGATCTCACCGCTTTTTATGCCGTGTAACAATTGGGGATGATCTCCGTTCATTGCTTGTGCAGAAAAGCCAAAGTTAGTCGCGCAGTCTACAAGCCCAAAGAAATTCACGCCATTGTTATCTGCTTTTGTTTTTCCTCTGAGCTCTGCAAGCGGCAGAATTAGACCATAACAGTGGAAGACCATAGATAGACAGGCCGGCCCACAGTCTTTGATATCATGTTGTTTAACGATTTTGATCTTCATGTGTGCTCCTTACAAACTATGAAGACACAGAACAGCAACTATTCTGCTGTTCTGTGTCTTGTTCAAATTATCAGAACTGCTCCGAGCAGTACTTCTGATGGGAATCTCTCTGCAGTTCTGCGATCCATCTAAAGGGCCAGCAGGCGCTCCAGGTTTCACCACAATGCTTGCAAGAATATTTTGCACCACCGTTGATCTCGCGCATTTCGTTTGCGTTCATAACTTTCATTCGTTTCACCTCCTTCTTTCAGAAAAGGAACGGACGATCGAAAGAATAGTTTTCGTAAGTCCATGATTAGAATACTATTGTATTTTATATTTGTCAAGTGTTTGTTGATAATAGTATTGTGATTATGGACTTTCGAGGAGGCGCGCTATGCTTAATCAGAGAATACGAGAATTGCGATGTGCTTGTGGATGGAGCCAGGTCGAGCTGGCAAAACGGCTGGGGCTCTCCAAGCAGACCGTGTCCAACTGGGAAAATGACAACATTCAGCCGTCCATCGAGATGCTCGTGCGCCTTGCCAAAGTTTTCAATGTTTCTACAGATTATCTGCTTGGCCTTGAACAGGTGCCGAGATTGGATATTACAGGCCTTCCGATCGATGTGGTCGCGCACTTATCGCTTTTGCTCGAAGATTATCGAAATAAATAACACAACAGGTGCAGAAGAGAGTCTTTTGCACCTGTTGTGTTATTTTGCAAATATCAAACAACGGGCGGACACATGGGTCCGCCCCTACGAATAATGTTCGGTGGTGTGCCGTAGGGGCCGACCTATGGTACAGGCCAGCCTCTTCTCCGCGCTAAGAGCCGCCTATCGGCGGTTGCGCTCTCGCACACTCGCCTGCGGGCGAGCGTCTTGCTGCTTTGCAGCGATTCAACTGCTGTGTCAGCCCAAAGTTTTAGGTTTTTTTGATGAATTTGTTTCTGCACTTGGGGCAGGTGATGCAGATCTTGCCGCGGCCTTTGGGCACGCGGACGGTCTGGCGGCACTGAGGACAGCGGAAGTAGCGATGCTCCTTGTCCTTCAGGTGGGAGAGGAATGTGGTGAAGATCCGATTCTCCTTGCTTCTGGCTGTGATATTTCTGGAATACATCCGGCAGATGCACCAGATCAGCAGCACCCAGCTGAGGATGCTCAGCAGCGAGGTCCAGAAGAAGTTTTTGATGAACATGCCTGCGACCATGCAGACAAGACCGGAGACGAAGATCGCCGTGCCCAGCTGATCTTGTCCGTATCGCCCGATCATGAAATTGCGGAATGCATCGCCGATCTTTCGAAACATAACGCCCTCCTGCTGCTTGATGGTACTATTATATCGAAAAAACAGGAAGAAACAACCGCAGAGGCTCAAAATTCACAGAAGGTTTATAAATGGGAAAGACGGACACCATGGTGTTCGATGGTGCTTCGTAGGGCGGGGAATGAGGCGACTGCTGCCTGTGGCAGAGAAAAAGAGCCGAATGAGTGGCCGTGGTCAAAATTGACAGCGAGGAAACGAGCGTTTGTCAATTTTGGGTACCACAACAGGGCGGACCCCCGGCCGCCGTGTGCAGGCAGGAAAAAGCTCCCATCGCACAGCGATGGGAGCTTTTTGGTCACTTCATAAATCTCTGGAACATGGCGGCGGCCTGTGCGCGGGTGGCAGTATTGCCGGGGGAGAGGTAGCTGTTGCTGCCTTCCATGATACCGTTGTGGACGGCCCAGCGCATGGCATCCTCTGCCCATGCGGAGACCTTGTTATCATCGCGGAAATCGTCCAGCTCCGTATTGCCGAAGTCCGTATCCATACGGTCATACTCGGCATAGCGGTAGAGGATCGTTGCCAGCTGCTCACGGGTGATGGCGGTGTTGGGGGCGAACCTGCCGCCGCCGATGCCCTGCACGATCTCATTGTGGGCGGCCCATTCCACAGCATCGGTGTACCACTGACCGCCGGGGACATCGGAGAAGGTGCCCTTGTCGTAGGAATTGGGCTCACCTGCCAGGCGGTAGAGCATGGTGACGACCATGGCGCGGGTCAGGGTGCCGTTGGGCTCGAACTTGGTGTCGGAGACACCGTTCATGATGCCGTTGGCGCAGACATACGCCACGGAGGAGTAGAACCAGTCGGAGGTCTTTACATCGGTGAAGGTCACATCCTCCCCGAGGATGATCGTGACCGTACCGCGAACGACACCGTCACGGTTGCCGTATGCCACGAAGTCGATCTCTTCGGTATAGCTGTCCTCTCTGGGATCGGGTACATAGGTCAGGGTGTCCAGATCGTACATGCCGGTGGAGGACTTGGTCCAGTCGGGGCAGAACTTATAGGAGGACTTGGCCATGCCGCGCTGGGTCTTATCCAGATACATGGCACCGTAGAGATCGTCCATGTCGAACTTGACATATTTGAGCTTTTCGGTGACATCGCGGCAGTTGTCTTCCCAGTAGTCGATGAAGTCGCCCTGATCGAAGGTGACGGGGCTGCCGCTCGTGTGGTAGGTCAGATCCTTTTCCATCTCGCCGGGGTCGCCGGTCACGATGCTCAGGGTGCCTCTGGTGGTGGTCAGGCCCTTGCTGCCGGTCATCTCATAGAGCTCGTAGTTGAGCTTATAGGTGCCCTCGCCCACCACGGTGAACATCAAGTTCTCCAGATCGCGGATGGCATAGTCATTGTAGTCCTCAGGATCGTACTGATAGAACTTGCCGGTGGTCTTGTAGGAGATCAGGCCCACATCCTCGTTGTTCTTCCGCTCCTCGGAGAGGATCACGCGGGTGGCGCGGCCATCGGTCAGCAGGCGGTAGAGGCTGTAGTTGTCCACTTTGTCGTTATAGACACCGGAGACCTTGGAGAACACATTGGTGTCGGTAAAGCGCAGGGTCTTTTTGCCCTCCTTCACATACACGACCCAGTCCTTTCTGGTGTAGAAGGAGATGCTGAAGGAGTCGGAGACTTCGCCGTCTGCCCACTTGGCGGTGGCAGTGACCTTCGCAAGGCCGGCGCCGCCGGCAGAGACGGTGGCGGAAGCGGAACGGCCGTTCTGCTCAGAGGCCGTGATCGCGGCATCGGCAGAGCCGGAGACGGAGAAGGTCCAGGTCACATCATCGGTGTCCACGCCGGAAAGGGTGAAGCTCAGGGTCTTGGAAGAGGAAGTGGTCTCAGATCCATCCTGCGGACAGGTGATGTAGACCTTCTGCTCTTCCTTTTCCACCATGGCGGCATTGCAGATGTCGCACACGCCGTTTGCATCGGCATCGGCGCAGTCCTCCTTGGGCTGGGAGACAGTAACGCCGCAGTCAGGATCGCTGCATACGGTCTTTACGGTGTGCGTGCCGTCACCGTTGGGGATGATGGTCTCGGTGGTGGCGCTGTGGGGGCAGGCATCCTCCACTTCCACATCGGCATGGCACTTGTCGCAGTCGCCATCCCCATTGCCGTCGGCGCAGTTCTCGATGTCCTCATCCAGCAGCTCGCCGCAGGTCTCATTGGCACAGAGGGTCTTTACCACATGGGTGCCGTCATTGTTGGCACGGTAGTCTGTCTCGGTGATGGTATGGCTGCAGACGGCAGGGGCCTCGTCGCTGTCGTCCAGCGTTCCGCGGCAGAAATCGCACACGCCGTCATCGTTCCAGTCGACAGGCAGCGTGCAGCCGTCTTTATGCGCTGCGGATGCAAAGGGGACTGTGCTGATAAGCAGCACCAGAGCCAGCAGCAGGGCAAGTGTTTTCTTCATGGTATGCACCTCTTTCTTGGTATTCGTGTGGTTTGATACTGCAAGGATAGCACGATCGTTTGCCTATGTACAGCATTTCGGCCAAATCGTAACAAAATTGTAACAAACCTTGCAGCGTTCTGCTCCTATAGACGAGCCCTGCGGGGAAAAGTTCCCAAAACATGAACGGTGCGTAGGGGTCGATGCCCACATCGACCCGAAAGGACTTGCAAAGACAGAAAAATACAGGGACGGATAAGATCCGTCCCTGTAGGGTGGTCTGCTTACTTCAGCAGTCTGCAGAAGGCCACGGCGGCCTGTGCGCGGGTGGCATCGGCAGCGGGGGTCAGATAGTTGTCGCTGCCGTTCATGATCTGGTGGTACACGGCCCAGGTCATGGCATCCTTGGCATAGTCTGCGATGTTTCTGTGATCGGCGAAGCCGTCCACGGACGCGTCGCCGGTGTTGGTATCCAGCAGTGCATGGCCGGCATAGCGGTACAAGATCGCAGCCAGCTGCTCACGGGTGATATCGGTCTCGGGGGCGAAGGTGCCGTCGCCCATGCCGTTGACGATACCGGTCTCGGCTGCCCATGCTACGGCATCGGCATACCATGCGCCGTCTGCCACATCGGTGAAGTCGGCCTTGACGGTGGCTTCGGGCTCACCTGCGGCGCGGTGGAGCATGGTGACGACCATGCCGCGGGTCAGGGTGCCGTTGGGATCGAACTCGGTCTCAGTGACACCGTTCATGATGCCCTGGGAGAACACATAGGAGACTTCCTCATAGAACCAGTCCTTGGAGGAGACATCGGAGAAGTCCATCTTCTCACCCACGACCACAGTGATCGTGCCGCGAACGACACCGTTGCGGCGGCCGTAGGCGGTAAAGCCGATCGTTTCGGTATAGGCTTCCTCTCTGGGATCGGGGCGGTAGGTGACGCCGTCGAGCTCATAGTAACCGGCATCGATGGTCTCTTCATTCTTCAGGTTGGCATAGAACTTGTAGTTCTCGGAGACGGTGCCGCGGAGGGTCTCATCCAAATAGAGGACACCGGTGGCCTTCTCATCGATATCGAACTTGACGAAGCGCAGCTCCTCGCTCTTGGAGACGCGGTTGTCCTCCCAGAAGCTGATGAAGTCGGTCAGATCGAAGGAAACGGGGGTGTCGGCAGTGGTGCGGTAGTGGAGATCCACATCCAGATCCTTGGGGACACCGGTGACGATATCGATCACACCTCTGGTGGTGGGGAGCATATAGCTGCCGACCTTCTCCAGGATCTCATATTTCAGCTCATAAGTACCTTCGCCGCTGATGGTGAAGGTCAGACCGTTGAGGGAGGCGATGCCGTAGGTGTTGTAGCCTTCGGGATCGTACTGCTTGGCCTTGTCGGTGGTGCGGTAGGAGATCGTTGCCACGCGCTCGTTGAGCTTGCTGTCCTCATAGAGCTTGACATAGGTGCCGCAGCCGTCGGTCAGCAGCTTGTAGAGACTGTAGTTGGCGACCTTGGTGGAAGCGACGCCGGAGACAGACTCCAGCACCTTGGTCTGCATAAAGCGGAATGCCTTGGTGTCCTGCTTCACTTCTACGGTGTAGGACTGACGGTCGCAGAAGGAGACTGCAGCAGCGCCGCGGGCCTGACCGCCGTTCCATGTGGCGGTGGCGGTGACGGTGGCGACACCCTTGCCGTTGCCGGCGCTGACACTGACCACACCGGTCACACCGGAGTCGGTGGTGTTCTCCAGCACGGGGGAAGCGGAGCCGGAAGCCGTGAAGGTCCATTGGATCTCATCGGTGTCCACGCCCTCGAGCGTAAAGACCAGCTCGGCAGAATTGCCGGAGACGGTGGAGCCGCTCTGCTCGCAGGACATGACGGCATCGGAGGTCTCGAGCATCTCAGCATCGCAGCTGTCGCAGCGACCGTCTGCATCCTTATCGGCGCAGTCTTCTTCATATTCGATCAGCTCGGCATCGCACACATCGCACACCAGGCAGATCAGGTGGGTGCCATCGCCGTTGGCCTTGAAGCTGCCGGTGGCGTCGTCATGGTCGCACAGGGGATAGGCCGGCATGATCGCCTCGCACTTGTCGCATTCGCGGTCGTTGTCCATGTCGATGCAGAACTCGTCCTCATTGACGAGGATCTCGCCGCAGGCGCTGTCGTTGCACACGACGGTCTTCAGATGGGCGCCGTCCTCGTTGGCGGTGTAGTACTTGGTGGTGGAGCTGTGGCTGCAATCTCCGGCGGCTGCGGCAAAGGGCATCGCACCCAGCAGCAGGACCAGAGCCAGCAGCGCAGAGAGCTTCCGAAGGATCGTCTTTCTCATTGCGTTGCACCTCTTTGTGATAGGATCGGAAGGTTTGCATACTTCTCCCGCCATGATACCATATTTTTTGCTTTTTGTACAGAGGTTTTCTGTAAAAGCACAAGATATTGTTTTCTGCCATGATTCAAAATGAGCCTTCTGCGTTGGCAGAAGGCTCATTTGATATGGTCCGCTTATTACTTCACATTCTTGCAGAAGCGCATCAGGACTGCAGCAGCCTGAGCGCGGGTGGTGGTGCCCTGAGGAGCCAGAGTGCCGTTGCCCATGCCGTTGATCAGGCCTTCGCCGACAGCCCATTCCAGAGCCTCGACAGCGTAGCTGCTGACATCGTCGGCATCGGAGAACGCATCCAGATCCTCGGAAGCCTTGGTGCTGTAGCGCTTGTATTCAGCGTAGCGATGCATCATGACTGCGAAATCTTCACGGGTTACTTCGCCGTAGGGATCGAACTTGCCGTTCCAGCCTTCGATGATGCCCTTGTTGGAGCACCAGACGACAGCGTCATAGAACCAGTCGTCGGAGTCAACATCGGAGAAGCTCTCACGGCCGGAAGCCTTGGCGCCGGAGATGTTGTACAGAGCCAGAGCCACGGTAGCACGGTCCATGTTCACATTGGGGGAGAACTTGGTGTAGGAGGTGCCGGGCATGATCTCGTACTTGGTGACATAGTTGACGGCGGAATAGAACCAGTCGTTGGAGGTGACATCGTTGTAATCGCCGTAGGCTTCGGTATCATACTTGCTGTTGTACTTGCCGCCGGTGTAGGTGACTTCAACGGTCACATCGGAAGCGGGCATACGGAAGTAGTAGCAGGTGGAGGAGCGCTTCAGGACATTGATGTCGCGGCCGTAGTACTTGCTGGAGGAGTTGCCGTAGTATCTGCTGTACTCGATGTAGTCGCAGTCGATGTAGTCGTTATAGCTGTACTTCTTGCAGGTGCTGCAGGTCTTGTACTTGGTGCAGGTGCACTTGTAGCTGGAGCTGTAGCGGGCATAGACTTCGATGTCGTCGACCTTGTAGCCGTTATCGGGATCGACATAGATGTAGACATATTCGCCTGCATCGGCGTACTTGGTGCTCAGGCGGGTGTCGCCCTTGCCGGAGTCGGTCAGGTAGACGCGATAGTTGCCGTTGCCATAGTAGTCATCATCGCAGTCCCAGCTGTTCTTGCTGTAGCTGCACTTGGTGCACTGGCCGCGGGAGTTGAAGGTGTGGCGGACCTTGGAAGAGGTCTGGATACGGCCGCACCAGCATGCACGCCAGTGGTAGGTGGAGTTGTACTTGTAGGAGCCGTAGTAGGTGTGGGTGTGGCCGGCGATACCGGTGTCATCGTCATCTTCGTCGTCAGCGCCTGGGCCGATGGGATCCAAAGAGACAGCTTCCTTGCAGCCGGGATAGTCGCAGACGCCGTTCAGGTTGTTGTCGTAGTGGTCGTGCTCAGCGGGCTCGGTAGCTTCGACAGCTTCCTTGCAGCCGGCATGGTCGCAAACACCGTTGCCGTTGTCGTCGTAGTGCTTGCTGTGGACAGTTTCCTTGCAGCCTGCGTAGTCGCAGACTTCGTTGCCGTTGTTGTCGTAGTGCTCGTGGTCAGCGACCTCGGAAGCAGCTGCGAAGGGGATAGCGCTCACCAGCATCAGCAGGGCGAGCAACAGAGCGAAGATCTTCTTCATGGTTTGTTCCTACCTTTCAAAGAAAAACAGAGATTTTTTGCAGGGAGGCGTGCGCCGTCCCAGACCGGATAATTTCCTATCTATA
>JAFSHB010000033.1 GCA_017440525.1 Oscillospiraceae bacterium
GAGCGGTCATGTCCACGACACGCTGGAGCGACTTCTGGAATTCGGCGCCATGCCCATCATCAATGAGAATGACGCCGTGGCCACCGATGAGATCGGCATCGAGACCACCATCGGTGAGAACGATACCCTCTCCGCCATCGTTGCAAGACTGGTACAGGCTGACCGGCTCATCCTCCTGTCCGACATCGACGGGCTCTACACAGCAGATCCCAGAAAGGACCCCGGCGCCACTTTGATCCCTGTGGTGGAGGACATCACCGACGATATCACCGCTTTGGCAGGCGGCTCCGGCTCGTCCCTCGGCTCCGGCGGCATGGCCACCAAGCTGAGGGCCGCGACCATCGCCATGGATGCCGGCATCGATATGTACATCGCCAACGGCGAGAATCCCGAGCTCCTCTATGACCTCTTTGACGGCAAGCCCGTCGGCACTCGATTTATCGGAAAGAAGGTGTGCGTATGACTACCATGGATATTTTGATCAAAGCAAAAGCCGCCGCGCCCACTCTGGCGCAGACGGATACCGAGCAGAAAAACCGCGCCCTCTATGCCATGGCAGAGTCTCTGGAAGCAGAGACCGAGGCCATTTTGCAGGCGAATATTTTAGATATGGAAGCTGCCCACGACACCATCTCCCCTGTGATGATGGACCGTCTCGCCCTTTCTGCGGAGCGCATCCGCGCTATGGCTGACGGCATCCGTCAGGTGGCGGCACTGCCCGATCCTGTGGGCCGCATCCGCCGCAGAGTGGAGCGCCCCAACGGCATCATCATCGAGCAGGTGGGCGTTGCCATGGGCGTCATCGCCATCATCTATGAGAGCCGCCCCAATGTGACCTCCGATGCCGCCGCCCTTGCGATCAAAGCCGGCAGTGCCTGTGTGCTCCGCGGCGGCAAGGAAGCCTTCCGCTCCGCCAATGCCATCGTCACTGCCATGCAGGCAGGTCTGGAGGCCGCAGATCTCCCTGCGGAGCTGGTCCAGCTGGTGCAGGACACCACCCGTGTCAGCGCACAGGAGCTGATGACTGCCGTAGGCTTCGTGGATCTGCTGATCCCCAGAGGCGGCGCAGGTCTGATCCGCGCCGTGACAGAGAATGCAAAGGTCCCCTGTATCCAGACCGGTACCGGTATCTGCCATGTGTATGTGGATAAGGATGCCGATCAGAGCAAGGCACTGCAGATCATCGAAAACGCCAAGACCAGCAGACCCTCCGTGTGCAATGCCGAGGAGGTGTGCCTCGTCCACCGCGATATAGCGGCGGAGTTCCTGCCCAAGCTGAAAACACGGCTGGTGGATGACCGTATCGAGGACGGCAAGACCCCCGTGGAACTGCGCCTTGACCCCAGTGCCGCCCTTTTGATCGACGGCACTCCCGCAGGCCCGCATGATTTTGACACGGAATTCCTCGACCACATCCTTGCTGTTGCCGTAGTGGACAGCGCAGAGGAAGCCATGGGCCATATCGCCATGCACTCCACAGGACACAGCGATGCCATCGTAACGGAAAATGAAGAAACGGCAGAGCGCTTCACCAAGGTGGTGGACAGCGCCGCCGTGTATGTCAACTGCTCCACCCGCTTCACCGACGGCGGTGAATTCGGTCTTGGCTGTGAGATGGGCATCTCCACCCAGAAGCTCCACGCCAGAGGTCCTATGGGTCTGGAGGAATTGACCTGCTACAAATACATCATTCGCGGAAATGGACAGGTGAGATAAATGACAGTTGGTTTTATCGGTACCGGCAATATGGGCGGCGCCTTGGCGAAGGCCGCCGCAAAGTCGGGACATGAGATATTTTTGAGCGATAAAAATGCAGAAAAGGCCGAAGCCCTTGCCGGGGCGCTGAATGCCAAGGCCGTATCCGTCGCAGAGGCCGCCCTGTGCGACTATGTGTTCCTCGGCGTCAAGCCCCAGATGCTGAAAGATCTTTTGGCAGAGCTTGCACCTGTGCTGGCACTTCGCAAAGCACCCGGCATCCTGGTCTCCATGGCGGCAGGCGTTGCCATGGCTGACATCCGGAACTGGCTCGGCATGGACCATCCCATCATCCGCATCATGCCCAACACCCCTGTGGCAGTGGGCAGCGGCGTGATCCTCTACGATGCCACGGAGAATGTGGACCTGCAGGATATCGCAGGCTTCGTCAGTATCCTCTCACAGGCAGGTCTTTTGAACCGCCTGCCTGAAAGCCTGATCGATGCAGGCAGTGCTGTCTCCGGGTGCGGCCCGGCCTTTGCCGCCATGTTCCTGGAAGCACTGGCCGACGGCGGTGTAAAGTGCGGTCTGCCCAGAGATAAGGCCCAGACCTATGCCGCCCAGATGCTCCTCGGCACGGCAAAGCTCCTGCTGGAGACCGGTCAGCACCCCGGACAGCTGAAGGATGCCGTCTGCTCCCCCGGCGGCTCCACCATCGCAGGCGTGGA